>NZ_JBHSOA010000008.1:0-6132 GCF_042655885.1 Streptomyces chlorus | reverse complement strand
GCCGAGCGGGGGGGGGAGAAGCCGAGAGCTTGGGGAAGGAGCCCCGGGGGCCGGCGACACCACGGCGGGGCGCGGTGCCGGACCCCGCGAGCCCGGCCCGACCCACACGAGAGGCCCTGGCCCTGCCCTCGACAGCGCACTCAACAGGAAGGTACGCCCATGGCGAAGACCGGTGACCGGGGCCGTTCCGTGACCGAACCCGCGCTCAACTCACTGGACTTCGCCCTGGACCGGGGCAGTCCGGTGCCGCTGTACTACCAGCTCGCCCAGCAGTTGGAGGCGGCGATCACGCACGGCGACCTCGCCCCGGGCAATCTCCTGGGCAACGAGGTCGATCTCTCGGTACGCCTCGGTCTGTCCCGCCCCACGGTCCGCCAGGCCATCCAGTCCCTTGTCGACAAGGGGCTGCTGGTCCGGCGGCGTGGGGTGGGCACCCAGGTGGTGCACAGCCAGGTCAGGCGCCCCCTGGAGCTCAGCAGCCTCTACGACGACCTGGAGGCGGCCGGCCAGGGCCCGAGTACGCAGGTCGTCCGCCACGAGACGGTCCCGGCGCCCCCCGGCGTGGCGGCGGCCCTGGGCCTGCCCGAGAGCGGAGAAACGGTCCTCCTCGAACGCCTGCGCCGCACCCACGGCCGGCCCGTCGCCCTCCTCTGCAACTACCTCCCGCCGGGCCTGCTGGAACTGGACGACGCCCGGCTGGAGTCGACCGGCCTGTACCGCATGATGCGTTCGGCGGGCATCACCCTGCACAGTGCCCGACAGACCGTCGGCGCCCGCTCGGCCACCGCCGGGGAGGCGGCCCGCCTGGACGAGAAGGAGGGCGCCGCCCTGCTCACCATGCACCGCACCGCCTACGACGACACGGGCCGCGCGGTGGAGTACGCGACCCACGTCTACCGTGCCTCGCGCTACTCGTTCGACTTCCAGCTACTGGTCAGGTCCTGAGCCGGTGCCGTGCCCCGGACACGGCACAGAGCGGGTCACGGGGCGGGCGGGCGGCACGGCTCAAGGGCGTCCGCGGCGCATCGGCAAAGAGGCTCCACGGACGGGGAGCCGGGCGCCGACGTGAGCGCGGCCTACTTGTTCGTGCCCCGGAAGCGGCCGAAGGCCTTCGTCAAGCCGCTGAGTGGCGAGCCTTCCTCCCCGACCGGCCCCGGCGCGGGCGGTCGGGGCACGCCGTCGCCGCCGGTCACCTCGGCGAGTGCGGCCTGCGCGGCCTCGGCCGCCTCCCGGTACAGGTCACGGGACTCCGTCATGACGTCGAGCGCGTGGGCGTACCTGGCGACCATGTCCTGGGCGTGGGCCAGCTCCTCTTCCGTGCTGAGCAGGTGCCAGCCCCGGCGCAGCCTCGTCAGAGCCTGCTCGGCCTCGGCCGGCAGGGGCCGCGGCAGTGCGGCGAACTCAATGATCCTGCCGAGGAATTCGACCGGTTCCGAGCCGTCCAGGAAGATGCTGCGCACCGTGAAGTGCTCCGGGTCGTAGTCCGGTCCCGGCGGCACCGTGGGCAGGACGACGGCGCCGCCGCGCGGCATCCGCAGCTTCAGCTCCCGCTGCAGCGCGAAGTCGGCGATCCGGGCCTGCTCGGGTGTGCCCCGGTGCTCGACCACCCGGTGCCGCAGGCTCGGCGGCAGGAACTCCGCGACCGGCCGCTGCCCCCGCGCGTCCGGCGTCATCGCCTCGTGCACCACGATATGGACGAACCAGCTGTTCCGGGCGCAGTCCCGCAGCCGTCGACGCACCTCGTCGTCGTCCTTCGGCAGGTGGTTCACCGTCCGCAGGCGTACGCCCGGCACCGTGTCGTGGTCCCACTCGACCCGGCTGCTGTCGGGCCAGAACATGGTGGCGGGCGACGGCCAGCGAGCGTCCCACGCACGCTCCGCCTCGGCGGCGAGGAACCAGGTGACGCCTTCGGCCTCCTCCCCGCGGGCCGGCGGATCGTGGGTGGTCAGCTGTGCGCGCACCGTGACGTCCCCGGCCACGCGCCAGCGGGCCTCGAAGAGGCGGCGGGCCGACGGGCCGGGGTCGGCGGAGGCGTCCCGGGGGTACAGGACGGTGGACCGGACCGCCTCGACGGGGTCGAGCTCCAGGAAGTCGTCGAGACCCCCGGCCGCCTTGAGGGCGATGAGGTTGCGCTGGACGTCGAGCTCGGGCTCGGGGCCCAAATGGCGTCCGCGCGCCAGCCATACGGTGTCGGGGACGGTGGGCGTGGGGGTGCTGTTTTTGACCATGGAGTCGTTCTGTGAGCGGTCAGGGGCCTGATCAGTATGGTCCGTGGACCGGCGCACCGTCCATGACCTGCGGCACCTCCCGGACACCGGCACGCGCACGCCTCGACGAGGTGTGCCGGCCGCCCGGAAGCGAAGTGAACCGGCCGAACGCCGAAAGGGCCATCCAAGGATGGCCCTGAGCTGCGGAGTTGCCCGACACAATCCGACGTCACCGTCGGGACGACAGGATTTGAACCTGCGCCCCCTTGACCCCCAGGAGTGAGAGCCATAGGAACTACCTGCACATATCAGGCAGAACTAGGGTGCAGGACGCGCGTCCCCGCGCGTGCCGTTCAGGGTCGCGAGCACCGTGTGGTCCCCAACTGGTCCCCAGGTAATGGTGACAGCTTGGGTATCTGTCCGCCGTTGAGCCAGCAGGCGACGCGGCCGGCGCGTTCCGCGAGCTGCGCGTAGGTGAGCCGTCGGGTGCCGTCCGTCACCGCTTCGGCGTCCGGAGAGCTACGGGCCACGCGGCGACCAGATCGTGCAGGCAGGCGCCCGCTGCCGGGTCGACGTGCTCGCTTCGACGCGATTCCAGGCGTGGACCACCTGCATGTGCTCCCCTTCAGTGAGGATCGGCAGCCGGGAGAGCGGCTCGTCCGGGCGCTCACACGCGGCGTCGAGGAGGGCGTGGAAGTGCCAGGCCATGCCCCTAGCACGCAGAGCCGCCGCAGACACCCTTGACCGGTCGGAACCGCCCCGAGGCTACTCGTAATGGAATCCTGACGATTGAGCTTGATGTTCGATCGGCCGTAATGAAAGCCTTACGGACATGACGACCTATCAGTTCGACGGGCACCGATTTGACACCCTCACCGTGCTGGACGAGTCCGACGACGAGTACCCCGCGCCCGTGGGCGTGGCAGCTAGCTGCAGCTGCGGCTGGCGCGGAGCCGACGCCCTTCCCGGCATGGAGGGGAAGGGCGGCTATCGCGGCAGTGCCTCCCACCCGATCACGCTTGAGGAGGGCGAAGCCGAGCGTGCCGCAAAGCAGGAGTGGCTGGACGAGCACATCGCCGAGACCGCCGTCCCGGCCGCCCTCGCCGATCAAATCCGCTCCGTCGGCGAACAGCTCGACGCCCTGATCGAGGCGGACAAACCGATGGCCGCCCTGGCGGCGATCCGCCTGTCGGGCGGCTACTTCGCCCGCCAGGCCCGCGATGCTGCCCTGCGCGCCAGCTTCCTTGACCATTCCTGGTCGCAGATTGGTGACGCGCTCGGCATCTCCAAGCAGGCAGCGTGGGAGCGGTACGGAAAATCCCGCCCGGAAAGGGCATCGGAGTAGCAGGCCCGACTGCCATCGGAGCAGCCAGGGCGACTCCGAAAGCACCCCGGCACCTGCGCATCAGCCTCCGCGCCCATGATCGTTCTAGCCGATAACCACGGTTCCATGGCCCCCCGAGGTCGGGTACAGCCCGCACCCATCGTCACCAGTGCTTGGACGTCAGACAAACAGAAACTCCACGGAAGCCCCAAGTGCGGAACGCTGCGGTCCGTTACCTCCGTCAAGCAGATCGACTCTCGTTCAGCAAAGCCATGAGTCGGCTCTGCGTTCTGCCGGTGACCGCTGCCAGCGAATAGCCCCATCGTGTTCCTCGGAGCAGCCGTGGTCGAGGTCGACTCCCGCGTCATCTCTCCGCCCGGCTGCCGACTACTGGCCGGCTGTCCGCGCGGCGAGGCCCTCCAGCCAGCTCCTAACGCGCCGGGACCACTCCTGAATCTCGAACGCAGCCCGCGACCGTTCGCCTCCGTACTGGTCCAGCACGGCGAAGCTCGCGTCAACCACCTTCAGGGCGTCGTCGTGACGTCCCTCGTCGCCGAGCAGGACGGCGAAGTTGATCAGGCTCATGGCGTGGTCCGTCCAGACACGCCGCGCCTCCTCCGGAGGCAGGGCGTCATAGACTCGGGTGGCCTCGGCGACGGCCGTCCGAGCCTCACCCGCCCGTCCCAGGTCTCCCAGGCGGCTGCCCAGGTTCGTGAGACTCCTCGCCAGATCGCCCCCGACCGCCGGCCCACCCAGCTCCGTCCTTCGGCGCCCGATGAGGACAGCCTCCTCAATAGCTTGGAGTGCCTCACGGTGCCGGCCTACCTCCGCCAGGCGGTTGGACAGGTTGTTCAGGGTCATGGCATGGCCGGCGCTGAAGATGCCGAAGTCCCGGCCCCTCAGCTCCCGGTACAGCGTCTCCGCTTCGGAGACCGCGTCGAGACTCTCCGCTGCCCGGCCGGCTTCGCCCAGTCGCACGGAAAGATTACTGAGAGCCTCGGCGAGACCAGTCGAGAAGGGGACGGAGGCGGAGTCGCCCCCCACCGACAGCAGCTCCCGGTACACCTCCACGCCCTCCAGGGCCGCAGCGAGCGAATCCTCCTGCTCCCCCCATGGAGGCCAGTTGGTTCGAGAACGTCAGGAGAAGACGGGCGAATTCCAGCCCGTAGGTGCCGATGTCCCGTCTCGCCAGATCCCGAATCCGCCGGACGTCCTCGGCGACGACCTCCTTCGACGCTCGGTCGGCCGTCGGGCCTCCGGACGCAAGGGCGAACGCCTCGGCCAGGTCGGCGGCGGAGGGCCTGCGGGTGGGGTCGTGCTCCAGGCAACGCCAAAGAGTCCGCAGGAGCACCGGGCCGATCCCGGGGTTGGTCAAGGGGCCATGTTCCGAGTTGTCGGCCTTCGGGTCGCTCCACCGTCCCGAGAGAAGGGCCAGCAGCAGCGCCCCGACGGCGTACACATCGCTCTGCGGCGTGGGCGACCGCCCGTCGTCGTCCGCCTCCAGGTAGGTGTCGCTGAGGGGCAGCACGTCGCGGTGAGCACTGTCGACTCCGTCGACGGTCGCGGTCGCCCAGCCGACCAGCCGGACGTCGCGGTCGGTCACGAGAACGGCCAGGGGTGAGAGCGAGCCGTGCACGAGCCCCCGGGAGTGGGCGAGGGCAACGGCCTCCGTCAGGCCCAGCCCGATGCGCAAGAAGAGCTCCTCCGGGACCGTTCCCCCGTGTTCGTCGAGGACGGCGCGCAGGTTCGGTGCGGGCGGTGAGGACGGGGCGTCTGCGCGGCGGTGGACGCAGCTCGCCGCGACCCACGGCAGCTCCCCTGTGGTGAGCGTCGCCACGCCGAGGAGTGCGGGGGCATGCGTGCCCTGCATGCGCATCAGGCACTCGGCTTCCGTCCGGACGAGGTCCCGTGCGGTTCCCGGGTCGCGGGTATGCAGCATGACCGGCGCCCGGACCGTGGCGATGGTGCCGTCCTCGTCCTCGGCCAGGTACATCGTCAGGTGGGGCCAACCGTGGGCACTGCGTGCACGGAGCCGGAACCGACCGAGCCGTACCGGGTCCTCCGGCAGGAGCTCCATCCAGCCTGCTGGCAGGGTCTCACCCGGGGCGTCGTCGTACGCCTCGTCAGTCCCGGCAGCTGCTGAGTCCCGGGGCCCGGCGGAATCCCCGCTCTCGCCCCCGGGACACGGGGCCGTTCCGGCCCGGGCGCCACCGACCCGATATCGGCGGACGGGATGCCGAGCCGCATTAGCACCTGCTCCCGAAGCCAGCCGAAGGAGCGTGCGGTGTCGTCGATGACGGCCGCGCCGTCCGGGTGCCCGACCCACGCCGGGAAGACCGGGGCGCGGCCGACGGCGGCCCGGAACCACGCCTGGGCCCATGGCGAGGACCATGGTCAGGAGACCGTCGGGCTGTATCTCCAAGGCGAGATCGCCACGCTGCTGCGCGTCGGCCACTTCCGCGACTTTGCGCCGGAAGGTGTCTGGTTCTTTGGCAGCTTCTACGGCCACTCTCCTCTCGAGTGGCCCATACGCGTCCCTGGAGGCGCCGGACCCTGGCAGAGCCATGTCCAGGGGAACCTGCGCGACGCGCCTGGCCCGAC
>NZ_JBHSOA010000007.1:0-2072 GCF_042655885.1 Streptomyces chlorus | reverse complement strand
GCACCACCGACCCGCACACTACGCCGCCGTTTTATTTACTGCCTTTGAGGAACCTTGCACTAGCATCCCTGTCCCGCGGGGTCCGCAGACGGCCCCGCGGGTGAGAGGTGGCGTCCGGGCCCGTACGAGGAGTCGGCGCTGAGCAGGGCCGCCCCCAGCGGGGTGAGGACATGGGTCACCGTGTTCGCTGTCCGCAGGGATGCGATTAGCCCGGCTTCCCGGAGGGCCGTCGCGTTGCGGCTGGCCGTGGGCGCGGCGAGGCCGGTCCGCCGGGCCAGTTCACCCGTCGTGCAGCCCTCCTCGACCATGTGGAGGGTCAGCGCACGACCCGGGCCGAGCACGCGGGCCAGGGCGCGGTCCGCGGCCTGGCCGGTGCGGGCGACCGTCCACCATTCCGCCCCTCGGGACACGGGATAGACGAGCGTCGGGTCGAGGGTCGGATCGATGAGGGCGACCGGAGTGCGCCAGCAGAAGACCGACGGGATCAGGAGCAAGCCCCGGCCGTCGAGGTGGACGTCACGCTCGACCGGGTAGTCGGCTTCCAGCACGGGCGGGTTCCAGCGGAGGGTCGGTCGCATGCTGTGCAGCAGGCCATCAGCTCCCCCGTCGAGCAGGGAGCGTGCGCGCACCGCCCGGTCTGCTTCGACGAGGGCCCGGATCCGGGGCCAGTACGGGGCGATCGCGACCTGGTGGTAGCCGAGCAGCGCGCGGCCGAGGTTCGTGACGGCGGCCAGATCGCCCTCGGCCAGAGGGCGGATCCATGCCGGCGCAGTGGGAAGGACCGCCAATTCCGCGCGTAATCGCCGGGCCGGGGCGGCGAGGATGGCGTCGATGCCTGCCTCCAGGCTGTACATCCCCTCTGGCGGAGTGAGGAAGTCGGGGAAGTCGCTGCGTGGCGGTGCGAGGCAGCGAATCAGCTGAGCATGTCCGGGGGCGAGGTGGCGGAGTCCAGCGCGTGTCCGCGCACGCCAGGGACCGAAAACTGCCTGCCCGTCGCGGTTGCCAAGCAAGTTAGCGCTGAGTACCCCCTCCCACATGGGGTCTGGCCCTGGCGCCACCTTCATACGGAGCAGGTCTTCACTGGTGAAATGAACTCTCAGCATGCGCCACCCTCTCGTCCCGTCCTGCCCTCTCGTCCCGGCAGAATTCTGCATGCCGTACGCCGCACTGACCATGGTTGTTGCAGCCAGATGGAAAGTCGTGGCCCAAGGTTCCTCCGTCCGGCACTCTGGGCGCACGACAGGGTCACCGGCCCTGCCCTTTCGGAGGAGAACTCATGCGCAAGGTAAATGCTGCGGTTGGCGTGGCCACGGCGTTCGCGGCAGGCATGATCGCTCTGGCGCCCGCGGGTCCGGCCTCGGCCGCGACCCCCACGTGTGACTCGGCCGGCACGTACGCGGGAGCCTGGGTTCCGATCTACCGGGCGACCCCCAGCGCTACCTGCAACATGGTGCGGGGCAACAACAGCGTCGGCGTCCGGCAGCTGCAGACCACGCTCAACAAGTGTTACAAGGCTGGTCTCATCGAGGACGGCGACTTCGGCACCGCCACCCGGAACGCGCTCATCAATGCCCAGCGAGCCGCCGGTACGCCGGCGGACGGGGAATACGGCCCGAACACCCGCAAGGCAATCAGGCACGAGCCAGTCAACGGCAGCACGAACTGCGTCCGCGTTCCCTGAGGAACCTGACCGACCCCATGTGAGCCCCGGAGGCCTCGTCACCCGGCTCCACGCAGAGGCAGCGCCCGGCGCCTCCGGCACCCGAAGCGGTGCCGGAGGCGCCTCGGCCTGTCAGGCGACAGCAGCACCGGGCACCTGGACCCGGAGACCAGTTGCTCCGGGGTCCGGGAGAACCGTGCCGGGGGCCGTGCGGTCCTGGCCCGGCTCGGGGTCGGCTTCCGCAGTGTCGGCCTGGTCTGGGCGGACGCCGGATACACCAACTCCGTTGACTCCAGGACCGTTACTCAGCGCTACACGCCACCTGGCCGTAGCTATACGAGAACAGGGCTTAGTACTCCAGCAGTACTTCGTGGCTTGACGTGGGGAAACGTCGAGCGGTGGGAGTGTAGCG
>NZ_JBHSOA010000006.1:138492-139564 GCF_042655885.1 Streptomyces chlorus | reverse complement strand
AACTCGACACAGCAGTCCAGCCACGATCAGACTCGCCTCTACCGCTTAACTGAACGGCATTGCACCCAGGGGCACGGCACCGGGGAGGCGTGACCCTGGGGCGTAGGTGCCGTCGGCTATCCGCTGCTCAAGTGCAGTGGCAACGCGTCGCCACGGTGGCTGTGCTGCATCCATGCGGATCATGCTCGGCTACTGCACTATCTGCCGCACCCGCGCTATGCTCGCTATCCGCGAATAGCTTGCTACAGAGTGAGCTACAAAGGACGGGCCGGCAGGGAGCTAGCGACTCACCTACCGACCCTTGCCCCTATGGAGGTAGGGACCATGAGCATCATCCCAGACGGACAGGCAGAGCCGGGGAAGACTGTCATCTGTGAGGCAGGGGGCAGGATTGAGAGGCTTCTACAGAGGGCTCTCCTGATCCCCCGGACCTCTGAGACCAGGAAGGTGCAGTCCTGGGAAGAGTCCGTTCTGTCGGTTGCCAGGATGGATGCTGACAGGGCCCTGTCCGTGGCAGAGGACAGGGCGGTGACCAAGGATGAACTGGCAAGGGCACTCTTCTTCCTGGCTCAGTCGGCCAGGGCCGCAGTGCGTGTCGCTGAGCATCGGACCTCAGAGTGTGAAGCGGTGCCGGCTGTCCCGGAGGGGGCATGGCAGCTCGGACAGTGCAACCTCCCCGCCGGTCACCGGGGAACGCACGTCAACGACGCCTGTCACTCCTGGGGTGACGTATGACCGTCACCCTGATCCTCTGCACCATGGCTATCTGGACTGCCGGCGGTCTCTTGATCCGGTGGCTGGCAGAACGGTAGGTCACTCCGATGGCATGGCCCCCTGGTGAAGTCTGCCAGGGGGCTTCCTCTTGCTCATGTCCTGGAAGCAACTTCAGTAGGGATTCCATGTCAAGTTGCCTGGTCTTGCTGGGAGTTGTTGACCAGAGCGAATGTCCTGGTCTAGTGTCTTGGCTAGTCCTACTGCCTTACAAGCAGGATGTCGGCGGTTCGAAACCGTCCGCGCCCACCGCGTCGCGATCCCGCGGTCTCGCGAGCACAGGGCCTTCCGGAGCAAGCTC
>NZ_JBHSOA010000006.1:21746-138457 GCF_042655885.1 Streptomyces chlorus | reverse complement strand
CGAGGGGTCCCTACGGGGACGGCTCCGTCCCGCCCGGCGGCGGTGTCCCGTGCGCGTGCTTCAGCCGGGAGCGGGCGTGGACGCGGTCAAGGCCGGTCAGTTCCGCCCAGTACCGATGGGTGCTGACGAACACCACCAGCTCGTGCTCCCGGCGCCGGAGCTTTTCCACCTCGGCCTGCTCGTCGTCCGTCCAGCCGGGTGAGGCGGGGCGCTCGACCATGCGCCGGCCGGTTTCGTCGCTGAACCCGTCGAGCGGTTCCACCGACCAGGGAAGCCGCTTCAACAGGGCCGACAGCTCGGCCTGGACCTGACGCAGCTCCTCCTGACCGGCGAGGAGGTCACTCGGAAAGTCATAGGTCGCAGCCACGCGCCAATGATACGCCTGTTCGATTTTAGGGGGCGGGTTAATCGGAGGCCTCCTCGCCCGGTTCACCCGATCGGGTAAGCCCGGGTACGCGGTCGTCCGGCATGGCCATCAGGGGCGCCCGGGGGTGAGACTGGGGGCATGTGCCGGAGTATCAAGACCCTGCGTCCGCCCGCGTTGCCCGAGGAGGCCACCGAAGACGAGATCCGGGCCGCCGCCCTGCAGTACGTGAGGAAGGTGTCCGGTTTCCGGGCGCCGGCCGCCCACAACCGCGAGGTCTTCGACCGGGCCGTGGACGCGATCGCCGAGGCCACGGCCGGCCTGCTGGACGGCCTGGAGGTGCGCGGCGCCGGCGCGAGCGCGAGCACGGTGCGGCAGGCGGGGTAGACGGGGAGACCGGGCAAGTGGGATGGGTGAGGCGAACGACGTAGCGGGTGAAGAGGGGCGGGGCGGGCCCTCGTCACCCCGTTACGACGCTTCCACCGGTACCGGCCGCTCGCGCATCAGGTACGCCGCCCCCGCACCCGCCCCGAACAGCGCGCCGACCGACACCGCGGTGGCGAGCCAGGTCGCGCCCAGCCAGTGGGCGCCGAGGTAGCCGAGGGCCACGCTGTAGGCGGCCCAGGACAGCCCGGCCAGTGCCGACCAGGGCAGGAAGTCGCGGGCCCGGCGGCGGGCGGCGCCCGCGCCGAGTGAGACCAGCGAGCGGCCGGCCGGGGCGAAACGGGCGAGGACGACCAGACCGCCGCCGCCGCGGGCCAGCGCGGCGCCGAGACGTTCCTGCGCGCCGGCCAGACGGCGGGAGCGGGCGATCGCCCGGTCCAGGCGGTCGCCGCCGCGCCAGGCGAGACGGTAGGCGACCAGGTCGCCCAGGACGGAGGCGGTGGCGGCGCAGAGCGTCAGGACCAGGATGTCGGGCACGTCGGTCGCGGTGCCCGCAGCGGCGGCGGCGGCCGCCGCGATCACGAGGACCCCGCTCGGCAACACCGGCAGGAACACGTCAAGAAGGACCGAGAGGGCCACCACCACGTAGACCCATGGGCTGCCGATCAGCGACCCGAAACTCTCCACCCGAACTCCCCGTTGCTCCCCCGTCGGCCAGACCGTGCCGCGGTGGCGCGTAGGAGCGGCAGGAATGACCATTGACAGTCACTGAGAGTACGCCGAGCAGGTGACGGAAAGGTCACGAAGAGTTCGTGCGTACGACGCCGTGCATGCGTGTCGCCTTGGCTTCTCCCCGTACGTCACCCGCTCAGTTCGGTCTCCGTCACCGTTCTCAGCCGGGCCTCCGGCCCCGCACCCGGCCGCCCCGCGACCGTCCCCGGTGCCGGACTCTTCGCCGTGCGCGCGTGCTCCAGCCGCAGCACCGCCGAGCGCCCGCGCATGGTCAGCGTCATGAGCTGGTTGCCGAACCAAGGCCCGCCGGTCCTGCGCCACTTGACCGGCGGCCGCCCCGAGCGCCCGTGCCGGGCGACGACCCGGCCGAGGCCGCGGGCGACGGCGCTCCAGCCGAAGCGGAACCCGAGCCGGATCGACAGGGGAATGGAGTTGTGCACGGGGGAGCAGGTCAGCTGCACCACCCGGGCGTCCGGCCCGCGCCCGCGCCCCCGCCCCCGCCCGTCCCCGGACCCGCGCCCCCGCCCCGTCGCGCCCCAGCTCGGCTCCGCCACATACGCGTGATGGACGTCACCGGAGAGCACACACACCGTCGCCGGCGCGTCCGGCCCCGTACCGGCCTCGGCGATCACCTCCGCCAACTCCCCGAAGGACTCAGGGAACGCCGCCCAGTGCTCCAGGTCCGCCGCGCGCCGCAGCCACTCCCCGAACCGCGCCCAGCGGGGCCCCTTGTCACCCCGGGCCAGCACGGAGCTCCACCCCTCGACGTCGTGCACCAGATGCGGCAGCAGCCAGGGCAGGGACGTACCGATGAGGAGATGGTCGTACGCGCCGCGCTCGTCCAGCGCCTGTGCGCGCAGCCAGGCCGCCTCGGCCGGGTCGAGCATCACACGCTCGCCCTCCGTCAGGACCCGGGCCGCCCGGGTGTCCACCATCAGCAGCCGCACCCGGCCGAAGTCGCGCCGGTAACTCCAGCGCACCGAGGCCGCGTCCGCCTCGGCCTTCGCGGCGAAGGCCCGCAACACGTCCGTACCGTCGGGGCGTTCCCGCACGGACGCGTACAGCGGGTCCGCCGCCAGTTCGCGCGGGGAGAGGTTGCCGAGATGCTGGTACACCCAGTACGACATCAGACCGCTGCGCACCCGCTCGCCCCACCAGGACGTGGCCCGCATGTCGGCGACCCAGGAGGCGGAGGTGTTCCAGTCGTCGATCACGTCGTGGTCGTCGAAGACCATGCACGTGGGGACGGTCGACAGCAGCCAGCGCACCAGCGGGTCGAGCCAGGACTCGTAGTAGAGGTGGGTGTACTCCTCGTAGTCCGCCACCTGGTCGCCCGGGGGGTCCGCGAGGTCGCGGCGGGCGGCGAGATAGGCGCGCGTGGCGTCGGAGGTCTCGTCCGCGTACACCTGGTCGCCCAGAAGGAGGAGCACGTCGGGCCGTTCGCCGCCCGGATCGGCGGCGATGCGCGCGGCCAGGCCGTGCAGCGCGTCGGGGCCGACGGGATCGGGCTCGCCGGCCGGCGGGGACGCCCAGCGGCAGGAGCCGAAGGCGACCCGCACACCGGCGTCGGCCTCCGCGCCGGGAGTGGCGATGACGGAGGGCGGCAGCGACGCGAAGGCCTCGTCCTCGGCCGGCGGCCACACGCGGGTGCGGTCGAGGAACACCTCGTACGGCGTCGCCGTGCCGGGTGTCAGGCCGGTCACCTCGACGAGCGCGTAGTGGTGCCCCGCGATCTGGAAGGTGCGGGCCGTCCCGCCGGACCCGTCGGCGCAGCGCACCTCGGCGGTGCCCGGCCGGCTCGTCTCGACCCAGACGGTTGCGGACGAGCCGTCGAGGTACCTCAGCAGCGGCCCGAGGCGCAGTCCGGTCATGGTGGTGCCCCTTTCCTCCGTCGCCCCGTACGGTACGGAACGACGGAGGAGTGCGGGGGACCTTGGGCCTGTTGCGGCGTGCTACGCGGTCAGCAGCTCGCGAGGTAGCCCTGCAGGGCGGACTTCTCGGCCGAGTCGACCGACAGGCCGTAGTAGTACTTCACCTGCACCCAGGCGCGGACGTAGGTGCAGCGGTACGCCGTGCGGGACGGCATCCACTCGGCGGGGTCCTTGTCGCCCTTGGACTGGTTGACGTTGTCGGTGACCGCGAGGAGCTGCGGGCGGGTGAGGTCGTTGGCGAAGGCCTGGCGCCGGGCGGTGGTCCAGGAGCCGGCGCCGGAGTCCCAGGCCTCGGCGAGCGGGACGAGGTGGTCGATGTCGACGTCGGAGGCGGCGGTCCAGGTGGCGCCGTCGAACGGGGAGTACCAACTGCCGCTGGTGGAAGCGCAGGCGGAGTCGGTGACGACGTTCGTGCCGTCGCGCTTGAGGACCGTCTCGCGGGTGTTGCAGGTGCCGCTGATGGTGATCCAGTGGGGGAAGAGGTCACGGTTGTAGCCGGTGCGGCTTTCGGTGGACACGGTGAGCGAGGCGAGGTAGGTGCGGGCCGTGGAGGCGCTGACCGGGGTGGGGAGGGCGGCGGAGGCGCTCGGGCCGTTGAGCATTCCGGCGGAGGCTATGAGCCCGGTGAGCGCCGCGACTATGCTCAGGCGTCGACGCGCGTAGAACTTGGGCATGCGAACTCCCTTGTGGGGTGGGGGCGTTGGGGTGCGAGCAAGGGGAATGCTCGCCTCGCGGCGTTACGGGGAGGGGTGGACCCGGTGAGAACTTAATGACGTGTGCATGACGTGTCTAGATGTGCGGCGGCGCCGATGTGGTGCGGATGCCGTGCGGGCGTGACGTTTTCGTGGGATTCCCGCAGGTATGGACGGGGTGCGGAGGGGGTGCGGGTGCGCGCAGAGGTGTGCGTACGGGTGCTCGGGCGGGTGTGCGGACCGGCCTCGCGTACGATGGACGGCGCAGAGGGGGAGTAGCCCTTCGCCGGACCGTCGACATACTGCTCAGCCCGTCTGAGCCGGCGCCCGGAGGCAGGCCCCGTACATGGGGTCGGCCGGCGAGACCTTCGGCAAGCAGTGCACGCCCGTGCCCCTCGGCGCGGGTGCCATGTGTGCTGCCGTGCCGAGGCGTCCCGTGGACACGCGCAGACTCTCGGTGGGGCAGCCCCGACCGATCGAGGAACCTTGATCAACCTGACCGTGACGGCCGTCGTGTTCGGCGTCGTCTTCCTCGCCGAACTGCCGGACAAGACCGCGCTCGCCGGCCTCGTCCTCGGCACCCGCTACCGGGCCTCCTACGTCTTCGCCGGTGTCGCCGCCGCCTTCGCCGTGCATGTCGCGCTCGCGGTGGCGGCGGGCAGCGTGCTCACCCTGTTGCCGCAGCAGCTCGTGCAAGCGATCACGGGTGCGCTCTTCCTGGGTGGCGCGGCGATGCTGCTGTTCAAGAAGGACGACGGCGAGGAGGAGGTCCGCAACCCCAAGGACCAGTCCTTCTGGAAGGTGTCCGGGGCGGGCTTCATGCTCATCCTGGTCGCCGAGTTCGGCGATCTCACCCAGATCATGACGGCCAACCTCGCCGCCCGTTACGACGACCCGCTCTCCGTCGGTCTGGGTGCGGTGCTGGCGCTGTGGGCAGTGGCCGGACTGGGCATCGTCGGCGGAAAGGCCCTGATGAAGCGGGTGCCGCTCAAGCTGATCACCCGGATCGCGGCGCTGTTGATGCTGGGGCTCGGGGTGTGGAGCCTGTGGGGGGCGGCGACCGGCTGAGCGGGGCGGGCCGGGCCGGCGGCCGGACCGGAGGGTGGGCCGGGAAGGGTGGGCCGAGTGGAACGCACGGCCGGTCGACCGGTTCCGTCGGCGGCTGCGGGGGCGACGGCGCGGCCAACGATTCGTGAACGGTCGGCGGAGCCGCTGGCGGGATGCCGGACTTGTTTTGTATCGTGAATGAACAAAGTGGCTCCCGCCCGTTTTCCCTGACCGGCGGGCGGGGCCGCCTTGTCTCCCCTTCCCGAAAACCGCACCGGGGCCCGCACCCGGGCCCCACCTTCCCGCGCTTTGGAGCTGCCGATGACGGCCACCGCCGTACTCACCGCCCGCGCCCTCCTGCTGGACATGGACGGCACCCTCGTCAACTCGGACGCCTCGGTGGAGCGCGTCTGGCGACGCTGGGCCGAGCGGAACGGGCTCGACGGCGACGAGGTCATGAAGGTCGTGCACGGCCGCCAGGGCTACGCCTCGATGGCGCTGCTGCTGCCGGACCGGCCGACGGAGCGGAACCACGCCGACAACGCGCGCATGCTCGCCGAGGAGACCTCGGACATCGAGGGCGTCGTCGAGATACCGGGCGCCCGCGCGTTCCTCGCCTCGCTCGACGGCCTCCCGCACGCCCTCGTGACCTCCGCCGACGTCGCCCTGTCCACGGCACGGATGGCCGCCGCAGGGCTGGAGCGGCCCGAGGTGCGGGTGACCGCCGAGTCGGTCGGCGCGAGCAAGCCCGACCCCGAGGGCTTCCTCAAGGGCGCGGCGGAACTGGGCGTCGCCCCGGCCGACTGCGTGGTCTTCGAGGACTCCGGGGCGGGGATCGCGGCAGGGCGCGCGGCCGGCATGCGCGTCGTCGGCATCGGTCCGCGCGCCGGACTCCACGACCCGGACGTGGTCGTACGCGACCTGACCCAGGTACGGGTGGAGCGCGGCGCGGACGGGACGATCCTGCTGCACATCACGGAAGCCGGGCACGCGGGCTGACGTCGCCTGTCGCCGCCGCGAGGCGGTGCGGCCGGTACGGCAGGTTCCGTCGCCTCAGCGGTTCCCGGTCTCCGCCTCCAGCCGGGCCCGGGTCTCCGGTCCGTACACACCCGGCTCGTCGCCACGGACGCCCCGCGTCCACTGGTAGGTGCGGACGGCGTCCTCCGTGCGGCGGTTGAACTGGCCGTTGGCCGAGCCGTTGTACAGGTACACCTTGCTCAGGCGCTGCTGGAGGTCGACGACCTCCGGACCCCGGTCGCCGCGCCTCAGTGTGGGACCGGTGGCGGTGCCGTCGTCCAGTTCCTCCGCCTCCTCGGGGGCCTCGGCCGGGGCGGTGGTCGTCGGGGTCGCGGAGGGCTCCGCCGCATCCGACGGGGCCGCCGAAGCGCTCGCCTCCGACTCCGCCTCCGCCTCCGAGGCCGATGGCGACGCCGACGGGCTCGCGGTCTCGGACGGCGGGGCCGGGGCCGACGCCGGGGCGGACACCTCCGGTGAGCCGGACACGCTCGTGTCCGGTGCCGCCGAGGGCGCGTCGGCCACGAGCGTGTCCGGCACGCTCGCCCGTACGTCCTTCGGCAGTGCGTCGTCCCGGGACGGCGTCTCGTAGGCGAACAGCCCGCTCGCCCACCCGGCGGCCCCGATCACCGCCACGACGGCCCCGGCGGCCACGACCAGCGTGGTGCGGCGACGGCGGCGGCGGCTGCCGGGGGGAGCGGGTTCGCCGGCCTCCGGGACCGGAAGTGAACCCGCCCCGGCAGGTACCGTCCCGAGGGGACGCGTGGAGTCGAACAGGTTCAGGTCGGTGGCGCTCGGCTCGCTCGTGGACGGCGCGAGAGGCGCGGCGAGGGGCGTGGGCCGGGGGGCCGGGGCCGGCACGGGGGTGGCCGGGGGGAGCACGGACGTCGCGTCCGGGTCGCCGGGGGTTTCGGGTGCGGCGAGCGAGTCCGCGGTGAGGGCACGCAGTTGCATGGTCGCGTCGGCGGCCGGCCGCAGTGCCTCGGGTGCCGTCTGCCCAGCCCGTGCGGTCCGCTCGCCGTGTGCGGTCTGCTCGTTCCGTGCTGTGGGCCCGCCGTGAGCCGCCGGGGTGTCCCGCCGGTTCGAGTCGGCCGGGGTGCGGGCCTGCTCGGTCCCCTGCCCGGCTTCCGGCGCACCGCCGTCGGCCGGGGTGTCGCCGACCTCCGGCATGCCGGGGTTCCCGTCGGCCGGTGCGGCGTTCGGCGTACTCGCTGCGGCTGCCCCTGCCGCTGCCATCGTCGTGCCGTCGTCGAGTTCGACGTACGGGCGGATGCGGAGCGGAGTGAAGTCCTCGGCCTCTGCCGCCTGCGCCGTACGGGCGTCGCGAAGGGCGTCGGACGCGCGCAGATTGCAGGCGCAGGAAGGGGTGTTGTCCCTGTTCCTGGACGCACCGCAGTCCGGGCACGGGGTGCCCGTCGAATCGTCCACGTGTATTCCCTCCCCTCGCGATCTCCAGAGATTATGCAGATCTTCTCCACACGCCGACGCACACGCCCCCCGGAATGCGGTCTTCCGGATGGACTCAACAGGCCATAACCGGTCACACCGATCACGATGGACCGTGGAAACGAGAACCTGTGGAGGTGGTCATGTCCGGGGACACGCACGGCAGGGCGGAGAGGGCGGGCAGCGCGTGGCCCTCGCCCGGTGCCGGTTCCGGTTCCGGACCGCCGGCCACCGATGCCGGCCCGGGCGGCCCGGGCGGTCCAGGTGGCCCGGGCGGTCCGGGCGGTCCCCGTGAGCAGGTGTCCCGCAACGTCATCGTCTCGATGGGCGCACTGCTCCTCGGCCTGCTGCTCGCCGCCCTCGACCAGACCATCGTGGCCACCGCGCTGCCCACCATCGTCAGTGAGCTGGGCGGCCTGGAGCATCTGTCCTGGGTGGTCACCGCGTATCTGCTGGCCTCGACCGCCGCGACCCCGCTGTGGGGCAAGCTCGGCGACCAGTACGGCCGCAAGCGGCTGTTCCAGACCGCCATCGTCATCTTCCTGATCGGGTCCGCGCTGTGCGGCGTGGCGCAGGACATGGCCCAGCTGATCGGTTTCCGCGCGCTCCAGGGGCTGGGCGGCGGCGGACTCATCGTGCTGTCCATGGCGATCGTCGGCGACCTCGTCCCGCCCCGCGAACGCGGCAAGTACCAGGGCATGTTCGGCGCCGTCTTCGGTACGACGAGCGTCCTCGGGCCGCTGCTCGGCGGACTGTTCACCGAGCATCTGAGCTGGCGCTGGGTGTTCTACATCAACCTGCCCCTCGGGGTCGTCGCCCTCGCCGTCATCGCGACGGTGCTGCACATCCCGCGCAGTTCGACCCGGCACGTCATCGACTACCTCGGCACCTTCCTCATCGCCTCCGTCGCGACCTGCCTGGTCCTGGTCGCCTCCCTCGGCGGCACCACCTGGGCCTGGGGCTCGCCGCAGACCATCGGCCTCACGGTGCTGGGTGTCGTCCTCGCCGTCGCCTTCGTGTCCGTCGAACGCCGGGCCGCCGAACCGGTGCTGCCGCTGAAACTGTTCCGGATCCGCACCTTCACGCTCGCCGCCGTGATCAGCTTCATCGTCGGCTTCGCCATGTTCGGCACGTCGACCTACCTCCCGACGTTCCTCCAGGTGGTCCAGGGAGTCACCCCGACCATGTCCGGCGTGCACATGCTGCCGATGGTGGCCGGAACGCTGCTGGCCTCGACCGGCTCCGGACAGATCATCAGCCGCACCGGCCGCTGGAAGGTGTTCCCGATCGCGGGCACCGGCGTCATGACCGTCGGCCTGCTGCTGCTCCACCAGATCGACGAGCACAGCACCACCGCCGTGATGAGCGCCTTCTTCTTCGTCTTCGGCCTGGGGCTCGGCCTGATGCTGCAGGTTCTGGTGCTGATCGTGCAGAACTCCGTCTCCTACCAGGATCTGGGCGTCGCCACCTCCGGCGTGACCTTCTTCCGTTCCATCGGCGCCTCGTTCGGCGTCGCCGTCTTCGGCATGATCTTCACGAACGGCCTCGACGACAAACTCGCCGACGTCTTCCGCGGCGCCCGGCTCCCGCCCGGCGTCTTTGCCGACGCGCTGGAGGCCGACCCGCGCGGCATCCAGGACCTGCCGGCCGCCCTGCGCCCGGAGGCCGTCCACGCGTACGCCTCCTCCATCACCGCCGTCTTCCTGTACGCCGCTCCCGTCGTCCTCGTCGGGTTCGTCCTGGCCTGGCTCCTCAAGGAGGACAAGCTGCGCGCCTCGGTCACCGCGCCCGACGGTGCCGAGACGCTGGCCGGCAACCCGGTGGAGCGGTCGTCGTACGACGAGGTGTGCCGCGCGCTGTCACTGCTCGGCACCCGCGAGGGCCGGCGCGACATCTACCGGAAGACCACCGCCCGCGCGGGCTACGACCTGCTGCCCGCGACGAGCTGGCTGCTGCTGCGGATCAGGAGGCACGGCACGGTGGAACCGGTGCTGCTCGCCGAGCGCAGTCCCGTCCCGCTCGATGTCGTCATGGAGGCCGCACGCCAGGCCGAGGTGCGACACCTCGCCCGGCGCGAGGGCCTCGGCCTCGTCCTGACCGACGACGGGTTCGAGGCCGCCGAGCGGCTGGCGCGGGCCCGGGAGGAGTCCCTGGCCGAGCTGCTCGGCGACTGGTGGGGACCGGGCCGGCCCACTGATCTGGTGCGGCTGGTGCACGAGCTCTCGGGGGAGCTGGGCGGATCACGCGGGGAACGCCCGCACGGGGAACGCCCGCACGGGGAAGGCCCGCACGGGGAAGGCCCGCACGGGGAACGCCCGCACGGCGGCGGCGAGCGTCCGGGGGGTGCGCGCGGCGGGCGCCCGGGTACGCCGGTCGGCTGAGCCCGGAACGGGGTTCACCCGAGCTGCTTGGTGAACCAGTGCTCGGCGGTCGGTTCGCTGTTGTGCGGTTCCGTCTCGGTGAAGCCGAGCCGCGCGTACAGGACGCGGGCCTCCACCAGGTCGCCGCGCGTGTCCAGGATCAGCCGGGTGGCCCCCGACGCGCGGGCCGCGTCCTCGGCGGCGCGCACCAGGAGCGCCGCACCGCCCCTGCCCCGCATCCCCTGGTGCAGGAAGACCCGGGTGAGTTCGGCGGTCGCAGGGTCCAGCAGCCGGATCCCCGCACTGCCCGCCGCCTCGTCCCCGTACCGCGCGACCAGCAGATGCCCGCGCGGCGGCACGAGGTCGGCGCCCGACTCCGCGGCGATCTCGCGCTCCAGTTCCTGCGGATCGGTCCGGCGTCCCTCGTGCAGCAGGTACCAGCGGTCGCTGACCTCCGTGTAGTACGCCCGCCAGAGCGCGGCGGCGACGGGGGAGTCGGGGAGTTCGGGGCGGATCGTCCATGTCATGTCCGCATTCTGCGTATACCTGTCCCCGGGCCCGCAACTCTGTTTGCGGGCGGGCATTTGGGCAACCCGAACGGAGAACCGGCGCGCGAGGAGCGCCGGTTGGCCGACGAACCGGAAGGCATCCATGTCCACTGGCCTGATCATTGCCTTGATCGTGATCGTGGCGGTCGTTGTCGTCGCGGCGGCCGTACTGACCCTGCGCGCCCGTGGCCCCCGCCACGGCGCGCACCTGAAGCGGCGCTTCGGACCCGAGTACGACCGGGCCCTCGCCCGGCACGACGGGGACGCGGAGGCCGCCGAACGTGAACTGGCCCAGCGCGTGAAGCTCCACGGCGACCTGCGGGCACGCCCGCTGGGGGCCGCCGAACGGGAGAGGTACGAGGCGGGCTGGACGGCCGCGCAGGAGCGGTTCGTCGACTCGCCGCGGGACGCCGTCGCCGAGGCGGACCGGCTGCTCGCCGACCTCGCCACCGCCCGGGGCTACCCCGACGGCGGACAGTACGAGGAGCAGCTCGCCGCACTGTCCGTGCACCACGCCCACCACGTCGACGGCTACCGCCGGGTGCACCGGGTCGCGCAGGCCCGCGTGAACGGCGGGCACGAAGGCGGCGCGGGCACCGAGGAGATGCGCGAGGCCATGGTCGAGGCCCGCGCCCTCTTCGACGACCTGGTGCGGCCGTCCCGTCACGACGACGGAGACCATCGCGGCGGCCCGGACGGCCACCGCGCGAGGACGGCCGAACGCGGCCGCCCCCACACGCCCTCACTGCTCCACCGGCGACAGGCGAAGGAGAGCTGAGCGAGATGACCGACACGACCCGGCGCCCCGGCGACGAACCGCTGACCGAGGCGCCCCGCACCACCACCCGCACGACCGCCCCCGGGACCCGTGACGGAGTCCACGGGAACGTCCGCGAGGACACCCACGGGGACGTTCACCAGGACATCCACGAGGACATCCACGGTGACCCCCGCCGTGACGCCTACGAGAAGGGCGCCCGAGCCGGCGCCCCGGACCTCCGCGAGGACACCGGCACAGTGATGCCCGCCCGCGACGGCGCAGGCTCCCCGGCCGCCGACCGCTCGCGGACCGGTGGCACGCCGGACCCGTACACGCCCCTGGACGACCGCCACGACGGTGACCGCGCCCCCGGCGCCGCGCACGGCCCCGGTCTGCTCCCGCTCGACGACGGCGACAAGCTCTCCGCGCAGTTGCAGCACGCCGTGGCCGGTTTCGTGGACGCCCCGCGGGACTCCGTCGCGGAGGCCGATCACGTGCTGGAGGAACTCGCCGCCCGCTTCACGGACGTGGTGACCGAGCGGCGCCGTACCCTGCGCCGGTCCTGGCAGACCGCGGACGTCGGCGAGGGCCCGAACGCCGCCGAGACCGGCACCGAGCAGCTGCGCCTGGCCCTGCGGGACTACCGCGAACTGGCGGAACGGCTGCTGCGCGCCTGACCGGCTCCGCGCCGGGGCCGGCCGTCAGGTGCCCCGGCGCTCCGGCCCCCCGGCCCCCGCCCGGCGCTCCCGCCACTGCCGTACGACGTCCTCGACGTCGTACGGTTTTTTGCCCAGCGGGGGGCCGGGCGGCGGCTTGTACATCATGTCGCGGATCTTGACGTTGATCTCCGTGAGGATCCTCCGGACGATCCGTTCCGAGGGGGCCGCGTAGGCCGCCTCCAGGGCGTCCTCGGCCTCCTTGCGCAGGGCCAGCGTCGGCGGCAGCACCGAGTAGCCCTCGCGGGCCAGCTTCCGCTTGACCCACCACATCTCGTCGTACGGGGACTCCAGGTCGGGTGGGAGGGGCTTGCCCGCTCCCGGCAGCCGCGCGAAGTCCTCGCGCGCCTCGGCGTCACGGATCTGCTTGTCCACCCACGTTTCGAAATCGACGTCCGGCGGCTTTCGCTCGGTCATGGGGCCATTGTGCCCGCCGGACGGACGGGAGGGAGCCGGGCGTTTTATCATGCGGCGACAGCGAGCCGTTCCGGCCGCCGCACCAGGCCGTTGTGGCCGCCATCGGGCCGGTACCGCCGGTCCGCCAGAACGTCTCAGGAGGAGCGCACGTGCTCGAACTCACCATGGCCACCGTGTCGTCGGCGGAATCGGGGGCCACGGCCGGCATGCTCATGGCCGACGCGCCGACCGAGCCGGGCGCCGTGCTGCGGGTGGGCCGGGACAGGTCGGTGTGCCGGCTCTCCACGCCGGACGACTGGCTGTTCGTGTCCCGGGTTCACCTGGAGTTCCAGTGCGCCCAGGACGGCACCTGGTACCTGAGCTGGCTGCGCGGTTCGCTCCCCGAGCCGTCCTCCGAGGTCCGGCTGACCATCGGGGACCAGGTGCACCCTGTCTCCTACGGCGGCAGCGTCGCCCTGCCCCGGGGCGGCAACGGCGAGGTCGTCGTCCTGGACCGCTCGGCCCCGCGCAGCGTCAACGTGGGCTTCTACCACGAGGTGTGAGGCCGGCCGGCACCGCACGGGCACACCGGCTCACTCCAGCACCCGCGCCAGGGCGAAGCCGTCGTACCCCTTGGCGCCGACCGTCTGGACCGCCGTCCCGCTCAGCCTCGGGTGGCCGGCGATCAGCTCGAGGGCGGCGCGGGTGCCCACCAGGTCCGGGTCGGTGCTGTCCCGGTCGATCACCCGGCCGCCCCGGACGACGTTGTCGAGGACGATGACGCTGCCCGCGCGGGTGAGCTTCAGGGCCCACTCCAGGTAGTGCGGGTTGTTGGCCTTGTCCGCGTCGATGAAGACCAGGTCGAACGGGGGCGGGTGCTCGTCGGCCAGCCGGGGCAGCGACTCCAGCGCCGGACCCACGCGTACCTCGACGAGCTTGTCCAGGCCCGCGCGGGCGATGTTGCCGGTGGCGACCTCGGCGTGCCGCGGGTCGTACTCCAGGGAGATCAGCCGCCCGTCGGCCGGGAGGGCGCGGGCCAGCCAGATCGTGCTGTAGCCGCCGAGGGTGCCGATCTCCAGGATGCGCCGGGCGCCCTGCACCTGGGCGAGGAGGTGGAGGAACTTGCCCAGGGCGGGGGTGACGGCGATGGGCGGGAGGCCGGCGGCCTCGCTGTCCCGCAGGGCGGCCGTCAGGGCTTCGTCGTCGGGCGCGAGGAGGGCGGCGAAGTAGTCGTCCACCTGGTGCCACAGCTGTGACTCGCTCATGTGCGCACACCTTCGTTCTTCATCTCGTTCTTCATACGACCAGTCAGTCGGACCCAGTTGGTTCATTCCCTCCGGTCCCCCCGGCGAAGGTACGTCTTCGGCCTCCCCTGTGATCCCTCTCGCGTCCCGGCGGGCAACCCGCTCTTCTCCGTCTATCGTCATCCGGACCAAAGCGGGACCAAAGCGGGAAAGACGTCAGGTGAACCGGGGGTTGCCTGCGTCTCTTCCGGGGGTGGCGCGAGCCTCATAGGGTTCGCGGAGTGACCCTCACGCGCGGGACGCGTGGGATCAACGGGGCGGGAGGCCGACGAGGCGTGGCAAACGCGGAACACAGGGGGCGAACGGCGGAGTCCTTCGGAACCACGGCCGCCGGCGGTACCGGATCACGCCTGCACACGGTGCGGCTCGGACTGTGGCTGCTCGGCGCTCGGCCTGCGCCGCGCGGTGCGTTACGCCCACGACGGCCGGCTGCTGCTCGCCGTCGCGATCACCGGCTGCGCCGCCATCGTCGTCTCCCCGGCCGCGTGGCAGCACCAACTGCTGTGGGTGCTGCTCACCGTCGTCGGCACGGTCGGCAGACGCGCCTCCGACCGGCTGGTGTGGCCCGTCGCCGTCGTCCTGGTGATGACGCTGCTGGCCCAGATGATCCTGCCGGAGATGCCGTTCCCGTACCCCGTCCGGGACAACGCCGTCCTGCTCGCCGCCCTCGCCGCCGCCACGGTGGTCCCGTTCCTGTCGCGCACCTCGCCGTACTTCCACACGCCCGTCCCGACCCGGTACGCCGAGCCCGTCCCCACCCGCTTCCGGCACGTCCCGCTGCTGCCGTTCCTGCGCCGGGTCGTGACCCGCCCCAATCTGCTGCTGGAACTGCTGCTGCTCCGCGTCACCTACGCCGCGTACTCCAAGGTGCGGCTCGCGGCGACCGGCGGCAGGGAGCGCGCGGAGGAGCACGCCCACCAGATCCTCGACCTCGAGCGCGTGCTCCACCTGGACATCGAGCACGCGGTCAACCACGCCGTCGTGGAGATCGACTGGCTGCGGAACTTCTTCGACTTCTACTACATGTCGTTCCGCTTCGCCGTCCCGCTCACGGTCCTCGGCCTGCTGTACTGGCGGCGCCCCGTCGACTACCGCTGGGCGCGCGCGAGTCTCGGCTTCACCACGCTGCTGGCCCTGGTCGGCTTCTGGCTCTACCCGTTGGCCCCGCCGCGTCTGATGCCGAACCTGGGGATCATCGACACCGTGCACGGCGTGCAGGACTTCTCCAAGCCGGACTACGGCGCCCTCACCGCCCTCACCAACCAGTACGCGGCGATGCCGTCCCTGCACTTCGGGTGGTCCCTGTGGTGCGGCGTGGTCATCGCGATCATCGCTCCGAAGCTGTGGATGAAGACACTCGGGCTGCTGCACCCCCTGCTCACGGCCACCGCGATCGTGGTCACCGGCGATCACTGGGTACTGGACGCGGCCGGCGGCGCGATCGTCGTCGCCGCCGGCTTCGGCCTGACCTACCTCTTCCAGGGGCCGCGGGCCCGGACGGTGACGGCCGCCGCCGCCGTCACCGACACCGCGCCAGGGCCCGAGGCCACGGAGGCCAAGCCGCCGGACCCCGCCCCCGCACAGGGGGAACCGGCCCGGAAGCAGGTTCCTGCGCGGTCCTCGCCGCAGTGGTCCGCGAGGACTCAGCGGTGAAGGCTCAGCGGTGAAGGCTTCGCCGGGCACGGCGAAAGCGGCGGCCCCGGGGATCTGGGGGCCGCCGCTTTCGGTATGCGGGGTGGTGCGGGTGGTGCCGGGGTGGTGCGAGGGCTGGTGCCGGGTCGGTCAGTACCAGCTGTTGGCCTGCCAGAAGTCCCAGGCGGCGCACGGGCTGCCGTAGCGCTCGTTCATGTAGTCGAGGCCCCACGAGATCTGGGTGGTGGGGTTGGTCTTCCAGTCGGAGCCGGCCGAGGCCATCTTGGTGGCGGGCAGGGCCTGGACCAGGCCGTAGGCGCCGCTGGAGGGGTTGGTGGCGGTGTGGTTCCAACCGCTCTCGTGCTGGACGATGTTCGAGAAGCACTGGTACTGCGCGGAGTCGCCGACTATGGCCTGCGCGGTCGCCTGGGCCGAGCCCGAGCCCGTGGTGGCGGCCTGCGCGGGGGCGGCGGCGATCAGCGTGCCGCAGGCCGCGGCGGCGATGGCGGCACCGGCGAGGGCCTTCTTCGGGGTGGCGATGGCGCGGAGGAGGGAAGCGGCGGTCACGTAGAAACCTTTCTTCGGCTACAGGGCGGTCGTCGTAGGTCCGGCCCCCGGAACACCCGGTGGTGTGTGGGGGTGGGGCATACGTCGGCGCCGCGGCCCGGGTGGGGCACGTCGGCGCCTGGCGACTGCTCCACAGAAGCAGATTTCGAGGTTTGTCCGCAAAGGTCCCTTTTACTATTCGTGGTCGCATTTCGGGGGAAGTGCCGCCCTGGGGTCGGCGGTCATCTGCGCAGGTCGGGGTGGGCGGGCGCGGGTGCGGAGGAGGCCTCCGGGACTACGACCCCGCTTCGTATGTGAGCCGGGTCATGTGGGGCGCCTCACGACGAGCCGTCAGTTCCGTCACTGTCGGCGTGCGCGGGGTCACTCAGGGGTGTCCGGTGAAAGTGACCGGCGTCTCGAAAGCCGCCCTGCGGGTGGCGCGGCGCAGGGCGCGGAGCACCGGGGGGCCCAGGGTCAGGGCCAGGACGACGGTGAGCAGGGCCCGGCCCAGGTCCCAGCCGAGGGACGTGGCCAGGCAGTACGCCAGGAAACGGGCCAGGTTGGCGGGGACCGGCGCGTCCGGGTCGAAGGAGATGTTCGAGGCCAGGGCGGCCATGAAGGGCCAGCCCGCCATGTTCATCATCGTGCCGTAGGCGAAGGCCGCCAGGAAGCCGTAGGCGGCGAGCATGCACAGCTCCGCCCGGCCCCGCAGTCGGTCCGGGCCCGGGAGCAGGCCCGCGCCCATCGTGAACCAGCCCATCGACAGCATCTGGAACGGGAGCCACGGGCCCACCCCGCCCGTGAGCAGTGCGGACGCGAACATCGTCACCGAGCCGAGCACGAAGCCGAAACCCGGCCCGAGGACCCGGCCGCTGAGGACCATCAGGAAGAACATGGGTTCCAGACCGGCCGTCCCCGCGCCGATGGGGCGCAGCGCCGCCCCCGCCGCCGCCAGCACGCCCAGCATCGCGACCGCCTTCGGGCCCAGGCCCGACTCCGAGATCGTCGCCGCCACCACACCGACCAGCAGCACGAGCAGACCCGCGAAGAGCCACGGCGCGTCCTGCGCGTGGGCGTTGAGGGTGGAGGCGGGCGGGGCCAGGAAGGGCCAGCCGAACGCGGCCACGCCCACCGCGCTCACCAGGGCCAGCGCCACCAGTGAACGCGGGCCCAGGCGGACGGCCCGCGCCTGGCGCTGGGTGCCGGTGGATTTGCCCGTGGCGGAGGCCGGTTCGGTGGCTCCGGGGCGTGCGGGTGTGGGTGTCATGACAGGGCCTCCCGGACCTGGGAGACCGTGAGCCAGTGCTGCGGGGCCAGGATCTTCGCCACCTGCGGGGCGAAGGACGGCGACGCGACGACCACGTCGGCCGCCGGGCCGTCGGCGATGACCTCGCCCTCGGCGAGGAGGACGACCCGGTGGGCGAGTTCCGCCGCCAGCTCCACGTCGTGCGTGGCCAGGACGATTGCGTGGCCCTCGGCGGCCAGCCCGCGCAGGACGGTCACCAGACGGGCCTTCGCCGCGTAGTCCAGGCCGCGGGTCGGCTCGTCGAGCAGGAGCAGCGGCGGGCGGGCGGTGAGGACGACCGCCAGGGCGAGGGTCAGGCGCTGGCCCTCGGACAGGTCGCGCGGGTGGGTGTCGTCCGCGATGCCGGGCAGCAGCTCCGACAGCAGGGCGCGACAGGTGCCCGGCTCCGCCTCCGCGTCCCGGTCGGCGGCGGCGCACTCCGCGGCGACCGTGTCCGCGTACAGCAGGTCCCGCGGCTCCTGCGGGACGAGCCCCACCCGGCGGACCAGGTCGCGGGGACGGGTGCGGTGCGGCACGGCGTCACCGGTGCGGACCGAACCGGCGGACGGTTCCACGAGCCCGACCAGTGCGCCGAGCAGCGTGGACTTGCCGGCGCCGTTGCGGCCCATGAGCGCGATCGTCTCGCCGGGGGCGACCGTCAGATCGATGTGGCGCAGCGCCCGGACGCTGCCGCGACGGACGGCCAGGGCGCGGACCTCGGCCACGTGGGCGGGGGTGGGTGCGAGGGTGGAAGGAGAGGCCGTGGCGGTGCCCGGCCGCTTGCGGGTGAACAGGGAGAGGGGGGTCCTGCGGGTGGTGGAAGTGGTGGGGGTGGCCGGGGGTTTCCGGGCGGGGACCGGTGCGGTCGTTGCGGCTGCCGTCGCCGTCGCCGTCGCCGTTGCCGTCGCGGTTGCCGTTTCCGCCTCCGCGAGGCGCTCACGCAGGGGGGCCGCGCGGCGGCGGGCGTCGCGCACGGTCAGCGGGAGCGGGGACCAGCCGGCGAGCCGGCCCAGGGCCACCACCGGCGGGAACACCGGGGACACCGCCATCACTTCCGCCGGGGTCCCGAACAGCGGGGGCTCGCCCGGTCCCGGCAGCAGCGCCACCCGGTCGGCGTACTGGACGACGCGTTCCAGGCGGTGCTCGGCCATGAGGACGGTGGTGCCGAGATCGTGGACGAGCCGCTGGAGCACCGCGAGGACCTCCTCTGCCGCCGCCGGGTCCAGCGCGGACGTCGGCTCGTCGAGGACCAGCACCCGGGGGTGCGGGGTGAGGACCGAGCCGATGGCGACGCGCTGCTGCTGGCCGCCGGAGAGCGTGGAGATGGGGCGGTCGCGCAGGTCGGCCAGGCCCAGCAGGTCCAGGGTCTCCTCGACGCGACGGCGCATCACGTCCGGGGGCAGTCCCAACGACTCCATGCCGTAAGCGAGCTCGTCCTCGACGAGGTCCGTCACGAAGTGCGACAGCGGGTCCTGGCCCACCGTCCCCACCACGTCGGCGAGTTCGCGTGGCTTGTGGGTACGGGTGTCGCGGCCGGCCACCGTGACCCTGCCGCGCAGGGTGCCGCCCGTGAAGTGCGGGACGAGGCCGCTGACCGCGCCCAGCACCGTGGACTTGCCGACCCCGGACGGCCCGGCGAGCAGGACGAGTTCGCCCTCCGGGACCTCGAAGTCGACGCCCCGCACGGAGGGTTCGGGGGAGCCGTCGTACGTCACGGAGACGTTCTCGAAGCGGATCACGACGGCTCCTTGCCGGTGTCCTCGGGGGCGGGGGTGACGAAGGCGGGGAGCAGGCCGATGAGGACGGCCGCTGCCGGCCACAGGGGCAGCGTGGGCGCGACCAGCGGCACCACACCGGGGTGCAGGGCCGCCGGGTCGCGCACGGCGGCGACGGCCAGCAGCGCCGCGACAGCCGAGCCGGAGCCGGCGACCAGCCAGGCGCGGGCGTCCCAGCGGTCGGGTCGGTAACGGGTGCGCAGGGAACGCCGTCCGCCCAGCCACAGCCCCGCGAGCGCGGCGGCCAGACCGGCGAGGAGCACGGGGACACCGTACGTGGCGCCTTCGGCGGTGAGCAGCCCGTACGTACCCGCGCAGACGCCGAGCAGCCCGCCGAGGGTGAGGACGGCGGTGGTACGCCGGACCCCGGCCGGGACCTGCGCCGTACGGCCGTACCCGCGGGCGTCCATCGCGGCGGCGAGCGCGACCGAACGCTCCAACGCGCCCTCCAGTACAGGGAGTCCGACCTGGAGCAGACCCCGGACCCCGCGGTCGGGACGGCCCCGCAGCCGACGGGCGGCGCGCAGCCGCTGGACGTCCGTGATCAGACTCGGCGCGAAGGTCAGCGCCACGACCACGGCCACACCCATCTCGTACAGCGCGCCGGGCAGGGACTTCAGCAGGCGGGACGGGTTGGCGAGGGCGTTCGCCGCGCCGACGCAGATGAGCAGCGTGGCCAGCTTCATGCCGTCGTACAGGGCGAACGTGAGCGCCTCGGCCGTGACCCGGCCGCCCAGACGGATGCCCTGCGCCCAGTCGGGGAGCGGGACTTCGGGCAGGTCGAGGAGGATGTGCGTACCGGGGACGGGGGAGCCGAGGACGATCGCGAAGAGCAGCCGGATGACGATCACGGCCAGCGCCAGCTTGACGAACGCGCCGTACGAGCGGGCCCAGGGGGCGTTCGGCCGGCGGGTGGCCACGACGTACGTGGAGACCATGACCAGGAGGGCGAGCAGCAGGGGGTTGGTGGTGCGGGTGGCGGCGACACCGAGAGCCAGCGCCCACAGCCACCAGGCGCCGGGGTGCAGGGGGGTGCCCTGCCGGCGACGGAGGGCGGGGGCGGTCGCTGTGCGTTCCCGTGGCCGGCTGCCGTCGGGCTCAGCCACGACGGCGTATCTGCCGGAAGGCCGCCGCCCCGAGCAGCGCCACCACGGCGATCCCGGCGACGAGACCGAGGGACGGACCACCGTCGCCGGACTCTCCGGACTCCCCGGCCTTATCGGACGCGGGGGAACCGGTGTCCTTGGCGCCGTTCTCGGTCTCCTTCCCGGGCGTCGATGCGCCCGTGCCGGACTCCGTGCCCGTCCCCGACACCTGCTCCCCGCACCCGCGCTGCGGGTATCCGGCGATGGCGCACAGCAGGGCGCTGTTGTCGTAGCGCAGGGGTTCGGCGACGGAGGCCAGGGCCTCGGCGCTGCTGGCGTCCGGGGCGACCCGGGCGCAGGCGGTGCGGTTCGCCGGCGGGGTCTCGCCGGACGGGGCGTCCTGGGCCGTACCGAAGTCGATGACGAGGGCGACCCGCTTGCTGCCGTCCTTCGCCGGGGTCTGCCCGCAGATGGCGGCGAAGTCGGTGGCGCCCCGGGGCTGCGCCGAGTCGTCGGACTCCTCGCTGACGGCGAAGCGGAAGCCCTGGACGTCGCCGTCGGCGGGGCGGGCGATGGACGGGCCCTGGGTGGCGTACGTCCAGGTGTCGCCGTCGAGGTCCCAGAAGGACCAGTACCGGTAGCCGGCGGCCTGCGCCTGGCCCGCGCCCGCCAGAAGGGGCAGGAGCGCGGCCAGGAACAGTACGACGGCCCGGCCGGCCCGGTGGGGCCGGCGGATCACGGCTGCTGCCTCTTCTTCCGGCTGCTCACCAGGATGCCGACGCCGGCACCGGCCACCAGGCAGACCCCGAGGGCCCACCAGACGCCCGAACCGGAGCCCGAGTCGTCCTTCTCCTTCTCGTCCTTCCGTTCCTGCCCGTTCTTCTCGCCGGAGGTGTCGGCCGCCTGTGCGGCGGGCCCGGTGGCGGTCAGCTGCTTCACCAGGTCGGTGCCGCCGAAGGCGCGCGGGTCGGTGCCCGTGGCGTGGGCGGCGAAGATCAGCTGGGCGTAGGCGGCGGGACCGCTCTGGGCGGCCCAGTCGGCGGCGTTCTTCTCCAGCCAGGCCACGGACTTCGCAGCCGGCCCGGTGGCGCCCTGCGCCGCGAGCGCGACCACCGCGTCGGCGGTGTTGCCGTAGTCGGGCTGGTCCTCGGCGCCGGGGAGCGCGGAGACGAGGTGACCGTCCGCGGCGAGCGCGTCCGTGAGGTGGGCGGCACCGTTGGCGGCGGCCTGCTCGGGCGTCCCGGCCTTCTCGCACGCGGCGTCCGCCGCCTTGCCCTTGCCCGGCTCGACCACCAGGCCCACACCGAGGGAGCCGGCCACACCGGCCGCGGTGGCGTCGGCGTTGGCGACCAGTTCGCCCTTCTTGTCCGGCTGGAAGGCGAAGGCGCCCGCCCCGTCGCCCTTGGTGTCGCACGGCAGGGCCAGCTTCAGCAGGGCGTCGTAGGGGGACTTGCCGTCCTTGACGACCGCGGCCGGCTTCTCGCCTGCGGCGGCGAGCGCGCCGACGACGACGGACGTGGAGTTGGCGTCGCTGTCCCCGCCCGCCATGTAGCCCCAGCCGCCGTCCTTGTTCTGGACGGACTTCAGCCAGTTGAGGGCCTTGCCGGTGACGGCGTCGTGCCCGCCGAGCGCGGCGAGGGCCTGCACGGCGGCGGCGGTCTGGTTGGTGTCGACCATGGTCTTGGCGTCGCACGCGGTGCCGGTGTCGGCGCGGAACGGGGCGAAGGAGCCGTCGGCGCACTGCTGGCCGGCCAGCCAGTCGACGGCCGCCTTCGGCGGCTCGGCACCCACCGTGTGCTGGGCGAGCAGGGCCAGCGACTGGCGCCACACACCGTCGTACTGCGGGTCGCTCTCGCCGTACAGGGCGGAGGGCAGGGCCTGCTGGGACGGCGAGGGGGACGGCGACGAGTCGGCGGTGGCCGGTGCGGCGGCGCCGAGCACGGCTATGGCGGCCAGGACCGCTGCGCTGCTGCGGACGTTCATGATCGGCGGGGGCCTCTCCCTGTGAGGGAGCCGGGCAGCACGGGACACCCCGGCGGCTCGGCTCCGCATACCTCGGCGGTGCCGCGCACCGGCGGACCGCCGGACGCGTGAGCCGGTCACGATCCGTCCGGGGCATTCCGGCTCACCGTCACGGTGGACGGCTCACGGTTGCGGGTCAGCGCCGGAATTGCACCGGCTTTCCCCCGTACGGGTGTGATGACGACGTCGCCACTCTACCCGCCCGTAAGAAAGCGGTCAGGAGTGGCTTGAAACGGGTGGCCGAGGTCACGTGACCGCGTAGGTCACCCGCTCACACCACCGCTTACGTCACCGGCCCGCACGGCCGTGTACGTCACCGGCCCGCACCCGTCGACGGGTGCGGGCCGGCACCTGAGCCGCTGGAACCGGGGCTTCGGTCAGGAGGCTGTGCAGGGGCCGAGCTGGGGTGGCGTCGTCGAGCCGCCGTTCCTCGTCACCGTGAAGCCGAAGGTCGTCGAGGCTCCGGCCGCGAGCGTGCCGTTCCAACTGGAGCGCACCGTCATGACGTTGCCGCTGGTGTCCCAGGTGGGTGAGCCGTTCCAGACCGTGGAGACCTTCTGCGGGGGCGTCATGGTGACGTTCACGCTCCACGCGCTGATCGGCGAACTGCCCGCCGTGATGGTCACCTTGCCGTTGTAGGCGCCGCCCCAGTCCTCCGTCGTGGTGTAGGCGGCGGTGCAGGCCGCGCCGGGGGTGCCGGGGCCGCCGCCACCGCCGGGGGCGCCGCCGAGCGCGCTCAGGACGGCGTGGTAGGCGGGTTTCTTGGTGTAGTTGTCGTCGAACAGCAGGGGCGTTCCGCTCGACCGCCACGAGTACTTGTCCGGGATGCCCCATACCGTGATGCCGGTGCACCGGGACACCGCGAGGCAGGTGGTGACGACATTGCCGTAGTGGGTGGCCTGGGTCGTGCCCGAGCCCTCGATGTCCAACTCGGTGATCTGTACGTCCACACCGAGGTCGGCGAAGCGCTGGAGGTTGGCCCGGTAGTCGGAGGGCACCGGGGAGGCGCTGTTGAAGTGGGACTGGAAACCCACGCAGTCGATGGGCACGCCACGGGACTTGAAGTCCCGGACCATGGCGTAGACGGCGTTGCTCTTCGCGTTGACGCCGTCGGTGTTGTAGTCGTTGTAGCAGAGTTTGGCGTTCGGGTCGGCCGCGCGGGCCGTACGGAAGGCCTCCTCGATGAAGCCGTTGCCGAGCCTGTCCTGGAAGGGCGAGCTGCGCCGGGCGCCGCTGCTTCCGTCCTGGAACGCCTCGTTGACCACGTCCCAGGAGTGGATCGCGCCCCGGTAGTGCGTCATGACCTGGGTGATGTGGTTGTTCATCGCCGACCGCAGGTCGGTGGCGCCGAGGCCGGAGACCCAGCCGGGCAGCTGGGAGTGCCACACCAGGGTGTGCCCGCGGACCGACTTGCCCCGGCTCCGGGCGTGGTCCACGATCCTGTCGGCGTTGCCGAAGCTGAACGAGCCGCGGCTGGGCTCGAGGGCATCCCACTTCATCTCGTTCTCGGGCGTCACCGAGTTGAACTCGGTGTTGAGCGTGGCGGCGTACTGCGCCTCGCCCAGGCGGTTCGCGGCGACCGCGGCACCGAAGTAGCGGCCCTTCTCGGCCGCTGCCGCGCCCAGGGTGTCGGCGGCGTGCGCGGTGCTCTGGGGGAGCGCCACGAGCGCGGTCACGGTGAGCAGCGCGGTCGCGGCGACGGCCAGGGGGCCTCTGGCCGCCTTGGCTCTCATCTCCCGGACTCCTAATTTGATCATGTGCATGTCATCTCTTCTCTGGTGGGGGTTCCGTGGTGGTGCGGACGGCGGGGATCGCCTGCTGTCGCGCTCTGTGTCGAGGTGCCCGAAGCTCGCCCTGCGGGTTCGAATGTTTCGGGATGAACTCCGAATGGCAGCGCAGACGATATGGATGAACGGAGGGGTGGTCAATCATTCGCGCGCAACTGGTCCGCGTATGGCCGAAGGGTGACAGGCGTGGGGGAGGCGGGCGGCCGAGGGAAGGTGCTCGAAAGTTTCGACTTCGTCAGTCGGAATCCTTCGATGGTGACGCAGGTGCCGTCAGGTCGATCAGGCGGCACACCGTCTCTATGTCGATCTTGACCTGGGCGATGGAGGCGCGCCCCGACAGCCAGGTGATGAGCGCCGAGTGCCAGGTGTGCTCGATGACGCGGACCGCCGAGAGCTGGTCCGGCGTGGGATCATCGAGGCCCATCGAGTCCAGGATGATCGCCGTCGTCTGGCGGGAGACCTGGTCGACCTCCGGACTCACGCTGCGGTCCGCGAACGTCAGGGCGCGCACCATCGCGTCGGCCAGCTGGGGCTCGCGCTGGAGAGCGCGGAAGGCCCGCATCAGGGTCTCCGCGACCCGTTCGCCGGCCGTCTCGCCCGTCGGCGGCTTCTTCCGCAGGGTGGCGTGCAGGTGCTCCAGCCGGTCCTGCATCGTGGCGACCAGTAGATGGATCTTGGACGGGAAGTACCGGTACAGCGTGCCCAGCGCCACCCGGGAGGACTCCGCGACCTCGCGCATCTGCACCGCGTCGAAACCGCCCCGGCCGGCCAGCTGGGCGCTCGCGTGCAGGATGCGCAGCCTGCGCGCCTCCTGCCGCGCGGTCAGGGGGGAGGCAGGGGAGGCAGGGGAGGTTCGAGTGGTGCCGGCTTCCATCGTCGCCGCCTTGTCCGCCGTGGCCGCCTCGGCCGCCTTGTCCCTGTGGGCTTCCGCGGGCATGGGCCCCATTCCGTGACCGTCGGTGAGGGTTGATGATCGGACAGCATGGCACGCATCCCGCCGTGGCGTGAATCACCTGATCCACTGCCCGCCGCGTCCTTACCTGCCGGTAGATTCGGAGCCTCCGAACGATCAACTCTGAAACTTGTTCTAGGTTAGCGTCCCGACGTACAGTCGCGGGACCGTGCAGGGAGAAGGGGGCCCAGAGTGACCGCTGAGGCCAGTCAGGCCGGGCTCTCGCAGGGGTCCTCCCCCGCGGTCTCGACTGCGCTCGCGCAGGGAGGTGCCCCCATCGACGACTCGCGACCGCTCCGCATCGCGCTCCTCACCTACAAGGGGAACCCGTTCTGCGGCGGACAGGGTGTCTACGTCCGTCACCTCTCCCGCGAGCTCGCCCGCCTCGGACACCAGGTCGAGGTCATCGGCGCCCAGCCCTACCCCGTCCTCGACGAGGGCTACGACGGGCTGAGCCTGACCGAGCTGCCCAGCCTCGACCTCTACCGCCAGCCGGACCCCTTCCGCACCCCGGGCCGCGGCGAGTACCGCGACTGGATCGACGCGCTCGAGGTCGGCACCATGTGGACCGGCGGCTTCCCCGAACCACTGACCTTCTCCCTGCGCGCCCGCCGCCATCTGCGGGCCCGGCGCGGCGACTTCGACGTCATCCACGACAACCAGACGCTCGGCTACGGCCTGCTCGGCGACATCGGCGCGCCCCTGGTGACCACGATCCACCACCCCATCACCGTCGACCGGAAGTTGGACCTGGACGCGGCGGAGAGCAGGCGCCGACGCGCCTCGGTGCGCCGCTGGTACGCGTTCACCAGGATGCAGAAGCGGGCCGCCCGCCGGCTGCCCTCCGTGCTCACCGTCTCCGGCACCTCCCGCGACGAGATCGTCGGCCACCTGGGCGTACGCCAGGACCGCATCCACGTCGTCCACATCGGCGCCGACACCGACCTGTTCTCGCCGGACGCGTCGGTGCCCGTCGTACCGGGCCGGATCGTGACGACGTCCAGCGCGGACGTGCCGCTCAAGGGCCTGGTCTTCCTCGTCGAGGCGCTGGCCAAGGTCCGCGTCGAACAGCCCGAGGCGCACCTCGTCGTCGTCGGCACGCGCCCCGCCAAGGGGCCCGTCGCGCAGGCGATGGAGCGGTACGGGCTCGGCGACGCCGTCGAGTTCGTCAAGGGCATCTCGGACGCGGAACTGGTCGATCTCGTGCGCTCCGCCCAGGTCGCCTGCGTACCGTCGCTGTACGAGGGCTTCTCGCTGCCGGCCGCCGAGGCCATGGCCACCGGCACCCCGCTGCTCGCCACGACCGGCGGCGCGATCCCGGAGGTCGCCGGCCGCGACGGCGAGACCTGCCTGGCCGTCCCGCCCGGCGACGCACAAGCGCTGGCCGCCGGGCTGAACCGGCTGCTCGGCGACCCGGAGCTGCGCGCGCGGCTCGGCGCCGCCGGACGGGAACGGGTGCTGCGGCACTTCACCTGGGCCCGCGCGGCCGAGGGCACGGTCGCCCGCTACCGCGAGGCGATGGCCCGCGCCAGAGCCGCAGCGGCCGATCCTGCCGCCGCCGCTCCCGCTCCCGCTCCCGCGGCCGATCCGGCGCTTGTGGCGGCCGGTCCGGCAGCCGAGGGTGCCGCCGGCCCCGGGGCGATCCGGACGCCTGCCGCAGAAGAACCCGTCACCTCCCCTCGTGAAAGCAGGGCCACGTGCTGACCGTCGACTTCTCCCGGTTCCCGCTCGCCCCGGGCGACCGTGTCCTGGACCTCGGATGCGGTGCCGGCCGGCACGCGTTCGAGTGCTACCGGCGCGGGGCGCAGGTCGTGGCGCTGGACCAGAACGCCGAGGAGATCCGCGAGGTCGCCCAGTGGTTCGCCGCGATGAAGGAGGCCGGAGAGGCGCCCGCCGGAGCCACCGCCACCGCGATGGAGGGTGACGCCCTCGCGCTGCCCTTCCCCGACGAGTCCTTCGACGTCGTGATCATCTCCGAGGTCATGGAGCACATCCCCGACGACAAGGGCGTCCTCGCCGAGATGGTCCGCGTACTCAGGCCCGGCGGCCGCATCGCGGTCACCGTGCCGCGCTACGGCCCCGAGAAGGTGTGCTGGACCCTGTCCGACGCCTACCACGAGGTCGAGGGCGGCCATATCCGCATCTACAAGGCCGACCAGCTGCTGGCCAGGATGCGCGAGGCCGGCCTGCGCCCCTACGGCACCCACCACGCGCACGCGCTGCACTCGCCGTACTGGTGGCTGAAGTGCGCCTTCGGCGTGGACAACGACAAGGCGCTGCCGGTACGGGCGTACCACAAGCTGCTGGTCTGGGACATCATGAAGAAGCCGCTGGCGACCCGCCTCGCGGAGCGGACCCTGAACCCGGTGATGGGCAAGAGCTTCGTGGCGTACGCGACCAAGCCGCACCTGCCGCGCGCCGAGGCCGAGGCCGGGACCGGTACCGGTACGGGTACGGACACCGCGACGGCTGCCGAGGCCGGGGCGGTCACCCCGTGACGACCCCCCGGACAGAACACCTCGTCCTGCCCGAGGTCCTCACCGCCGAACAGGCCGCCGAGACCGTCGCCGGCATCCTCGCCGTGCAGCGTGAGGACGGGGCGATCCCGTGGTTCAGGGGCCACCACCTCGACCCGTGGGACCACGTCGAGGCCGCGATGGCCCTGGACGCGGCAGGCGCCCACAAAGCCGCCGAGCAGGCCTATCTGTGGCTGGCCAGGCACCAGTTGGCGGACGGATCCTGGTACGCGGCGTACGCCGACGGCGACCCCGACGACGTCACCGACCGGGGACGGGAGACCAACTTCGTCGCCTACGTCGCCGTCGGCGTCTGGCACCACTACCTCTCCACCGGCGACGACACCTTCCTGGACCGCCTGTGGCCCACCGTGTACGCGGCCGTGGAGTGGGTGCTGCGGCTCCAGCAGCCCGGCGGGCAGATCGGCTGGCGGCGTGACGACGACGGCACGCCCACCGCGGACGCGCTGCTCACCGGCTGCTCCTCCGTCCACCACGCGCTGCGCTGCGCCCTCGCCATCGCCGAGCAGCGGGAAGAGCCGCAGCCGGACTGGGAGCTGGCGGCCGGAGCGCTCCGGCATGCGATCCGGCACCACCCGGAGCGGTTCCTCGACAAGGACCGCTACTCCATGGACTGGTACTACCCCGTGCTGGGCGGCGCCCTCACCGACGCCGAGGCCAAGGAGCGGATCGAGGAGGGCTGGGACCGCTTCGTCGTCCCCGGGCTCGGAGTGCGCTGCGTGACCCCCAACCCGTGGGTGACCGGCGGTGAGTCGGCCGAACTCGCCCTGGTCCTCTGGGTGATGGGCGAGTCCGACCGCGCGCTGGAGGTGCTCCAGTCCATCCAGCACCTGCGCGATCCGGAGACCGGACTGTACTGGACGGGGTACGTCTTCGACGACGAGGCGATCTGGCCGGTCGAACTGACCGCCTGGACGGCCGGTTCGCTGCTGCTGGCCGTCGCCGCGCTCGGCGGTCACGAGGCCACCTGCGCGGTCTTCAGCGGCGACCGCCTGCCCCGAGGCCTCGACCCCGACTGCTGCACCCTGGTCTGACCGGGGACGCGGCCGCCGGGGCGGGGGCTCTCGGCCGGGCAGCCGCGGCCTCGGCGGACGCGGGCGAAGACCCTCGCCCTCAGCGCCGGTGGAGGCTGTTGGCGATGGCGTGGCCGATGAAGAGGTAGACCACGGCGGCCAGGCCGTATCCGGCGACCACCCGCGCCCAGTCCTCGTCGAAGGTGAACAGATCACGTGACCAGCCGGCCAGCCAGTTGGCCGCGTCATGGACGAACTGGACCAGTTCATTGGCCCGGTTGGCGTCCAACAGGTACATCAGAATCCAGAGTCCGAGAATGGCGGCCATGACGTCCGCGATCACCGCGACGGCCGTCCCTGCGGAGTTGGAACCACTGCGAGTTCGTGGGGACATGGTGTCCGTCTGGCCCCGAAACCGCGGTTGAAACCCGTACGGCCGGACAGGCGCCGGCGGGGCGGCCGGTCGTCCTGCCGGTCCTCCGGCTGGGAATTCACGCGTTCGGCTCGGCCAGTACCTCCGGCCGGCGCCCGCGCCGACCGTACGACAACGGCCCCCCGCCCAAAAGGGCGAGGGGCCGCGTGCTGTGGAGCGGGTCAGCCGCGCTGGATGCCCGAGGTGTCCTGGAGGACCCCGCGACGGCCGTCCTGCGTCTGGGCGACGAGGGACGGGCCGCGCTGCTCGACGGCCAGGTACCAGGTGCCGGGGGCCAGTTCGGCGATCGGCGTCTGCGAACCGTCCTCCGGGAACAGCGGCCGGGGCACCGGCACCGCGAACCAGAACGGCGAGAAGCCACCGGCGGGCGGCGCGGCCGGCTGACCGGGCTGCTGGCCGGCGAACGGCTGACCGGGCTGGCCCGGCTGCGGCTGACCGCCGAAACCGGCCTGCTGCGCACCCGGGTAGCCGTAACCACCGGGCGGCTGGGCGCCGTAGGGCTGCGGAGCGGCGGGACGGGCCGCCGGCACGAGCGCGCCCTTGAGGGCCGGAACCAGCGGGGTGGCGACGGCGGCGGCGGCCATGATCAGCGTCGCGACGAGGGCCAGGATGAGGCCGACGCCGGAGTCGGGCCCATTGGCGGAGGAACCACTGGTGACGTTGTTGGCGCCACCGGCCGGGTCGAAGATGTTGCCGAGCGCGCTCCAGGCGGCGAAGACGGTGAACGCGACGCCGAACTGGCCGAGGTCCAGGCCCGCGACCTTCGGCGGCTGCGGCAGTCCGCGGGACACGACGACGAGCGCCGCGCCGATGATGCCCGCCAGCACCACACCGAACACGACCGGGCCGCTTCCCCACAGGCTGGGGATGACGTCGTCGGGAACGCCGTCGATCGAGTAGAGGTCGAGGAACGACGCGATGAACAGCAACACCGCTGCTCCGATCACCACGCCGTCGCCTCGAGTGAGGGAGCGGATATTCACTTCAGGTCCTTCTCGGTCGTCTCGTCGTCAGCAGAGGCGTCGCTGTCACCACGTCGCCCTCAGGGCCCGGTGTGAAGCGCGGGGGTGACCCCTCATCGTGGGGACGACACTATCGTCCGCACGATTGGGCTGTCCGCCCGGATCAGCGCACATCCCCCTACCCGCGCAGGAAACTCACCATTCCCTCGGAGATTCCCCGCGCCGCCTTCTGCCGCCAGGCACCGCTGGTCAGAAGTGCCGCGTCCTTGCTATCGCGCATGTTGCCGCACTCGATGAACACCTTCGGAACTGTTGACAGATTGAGACCGCCCAGGTCCTTACGCGTGACGAGACCGGTGCCGCCGCCCACATAGTTGGACGGCGCGTTGCCGGTGACGCGTACGAAGTTGCCCGCGATGCGCTCACCGAGTTCGCGGGACGGCTCGACGATGGCCCGGGTGTCGGCGGCGCCGGAGTTCACGGGGCCGGGCAGGATCACGTGGAAACCGCGGTTCCCGGCGCCCGAACCATCCGCGTGGATCGACACGACGGCATCCGCCTTCGCCTCGTTGCCGATCCGTGCCCGTTCGTCGATGCACGGCCCGAACGGCCGGTCGTCGTCCTGCGTCAGCTTCACCGTGGCGCCCTGCTCCTCGAGGAGCGCGCGCATCCGGTGGGCGACGTCCAGGGTGAACTTCGCCTCGCTGAAACCGTCGTTGGTGGACGTGCCGGTGGTGTCGCACTCCTTGGAGTTCGTCCCGATGTCCACCTGACGGTTGATCTCGGCGGTGTGCCGGACATTGCCCGGGTTGTGCCCGGGGTCGATGACCACGACCTTCCCCTTGAGCGGCCCGGTCCCGGCGGGGGCGGACGAGGACGGGGCGGAGGACGCGGATGCGGAGCCGGATTCGGAGTCGGGGGAGGCGCTCGGCTTCTTGCCGTCGGACTCGTCCGACTCGTCCGCCCCGCCCGACGGCGAGGCGCCGGCGGAGGACGGTGCCGGGGAGGAGGCCGAGGCGGACGCTCCGGCGGACGTGCTCGCGTCGCCCCCGTCGTCCCCCGACCCGCCCACGGCCGCGTAGACGGCCCAGCCGAGCAGCGCGCCCGGCACGAGCGCGGCGAGCGCCACAGTCAGCGGTCCGCGCCGGAAACGGCGGGACGGTGGCGGATCGAAGTCGGGCCCTGTGTACGACACGCAGCCACCCTAACGGCCGCCCGTACCCGTCATTGTCCGATCGGGCAGCGTTCACCGTCGGGCGGCACGTACCCGCCTCAGATCCCGTCTCCCGTGCGGCGTAGGACGCGCAGCGAGTCCGTCGCGGAGAGTTCCTTGAAGGCGCCGGAGGCCAGGGCGCGGAGGTATACGCGGTACGGGGCCTGGCCGGTGAACTCGTCGACGGGGTCGGGGAAGACGTCGTGGATGACGAGGAGACCGCCCTCGGCGACGTGCGGGGCCCAGCCCTCGTAGTCGGCCGTGGCGTGCTCGTCCGTGTGGCCGCCGTCGATGAAGACCAGGGCGAGGGGGGAGTTCCACAGGGCCGCGGCCTTGGGGGAGCGGCCGACCAGGGCGACCACGTGGTCCTCCAGGCCCGCCCGGTGCAGCGTGCGACGGAAGGTGGGGAGGGTGTCCATCACGCCCAGCTCGGGGTCGACCGTCTCCGGGTCGTGGTACTCCCAGCCCGGCTGCTGCTCCTCGCTGCCCCGGTGGTGGTCCACGGTGAGCGCGGTGACCCCGGCCTCGCGGGCGGCACCGGCGAGCAGGATCGTGGAGCGGCCGCAGTAGGTGCCGACCTCCAGCAGGGGGAGGCCCAGCCGTCCCGCCTCGGCCGCCGCCGCGTACAGGGCCAGACCCTCGCCGACGGGCATGAAGCCCTTCGCCGCCTCGAACGCGGCCAGGATCTCGGGCCCCGGCGCCGGGGGGTTCGGTGTCGGCGTCGGAGTCGGAGTCGGAGTCGGAGTGGGCATCGGTCCGGCGTCCTCTCGGTCGTGTGTCCTGGGTGCATGACTCGGGGCTACGGCTCCGGGTGCATGGCCTCGGGGTGGATCTCTTGGGGCGCGTGTCTTGGGGTGCCCATGCTGCCGTACCGCCCGCCGTGCGGTTCGGCAGGGGTACCGGCGAGAAGTGCCGGGAGGAGTACCGCGGAGGAGCGACGCCGGCCCGCCGGTCAGGCCGAGACCGGCCCGCGCAGGGCCCGCTCCGCGCGCTCCAGGTGGGCGTCCTCCTCGCTGCTCGCGCGCAGCCGCAGGGTGTTCGACGGGCGGCGGCCGGGGATGAACAGGGCCAGGACCAGGCCCACGGTCACCGCCGCCGTCGCGATCAGGAAGGAGAGGCGGAAGCCGTGCATGCTCGGGATATCCACCCCGCCCACCGTGTTCGCCGTACTGGCCAGCACCATCCCGACGACCGCGCTCGACATCGACGTACCGATCGAGCGCATCAGGGTGTTGAGGCCGTTGGCCGCGCCCGTCTCCGAGGCCGGGACCGCGCCGATGATCAGGGCGGGCAGGGAGGCGTAGGCCAGGCCGATGCCCGCGCCGATGACGACCGAGATGACGACGGGTCCCCAGACCGCGTTCAGCAGGCCCAGACCGCCGGCGTAACCGGCCCCGATGATCGACAGGCCCAGGACGAGGGTGACCTTGGGACCGTAGCGGGCGGACAGACGGGCGTAGACGGGTGCCGTGAACATCATCGTCACGCCCAGCGGCGCCACGCACAGACCCGCCATCACCATCGACTGGCCGAGGCCGTACCCGGTGGAGGCGGGGAGCTGGAGCAGTTGGGGCAGCACCAGGGAGATGACGAAGAAGGAGACGCCGATCATGATCGACGCGAGGTTGGTGAGGAGGACCTCGCGGCGGGCGGTGGTGCGCAGGTCCACCAGGGGTGCGGACACCCGCAGTTCCATCAGGCCCCAGAGCAGGAGCACCACGACCGCCGCCCCGAGCAGGCCGAGCGTGGCCTTGGACGTCCAGCCCCAGTCGCTGCCCTTGGTGAGGGGCAGGAGGAAGAGGATCAGCCCGGCGGACAGCCCCAGCGCGCCCGGCAGATCGAAGGTGCCGGGCGCCCGTGCCGGTGACTCCGGTACGAGGGTCAGGGTGAGGGTGATGGCGAGGACGCCGAGGCCGGCGGCGCCGAAGTAGAGGGCGTGCCAGTCGGAGTTCTGGGCCACCAGCGCGGCGGCGGGCAGCGCGAGACCGCCGCCGATGCCTATCGAGGAACTCATCAGCGCCATCGCGGAGCCCAGCCGCTCCGGGGGCAGCATGTCGCGCATCAGCCCGATGCCGAGCGGGATCGCGCCCATCGCGACGCCCTGGAGCGTACGGCCGGCGATCATCAGCAGCAGGTCGCTGGTGAGTGCGCTGATGAGGGCGCCGACCACCATGACCGAGAGGCTGGCGACCAGCATGCGCCGCTTGCCGTAGAGGTCGCCGAGGCGGCCCATGATGGGGGTGGCGACGGCACCGGACAGCAGCGTCGACGTCAGGACCCACGTGGCGTCGCCGGGCGTGGTGTCCAGCAGGCGCGGCAGATCCTTGATCACCGGGACGATCAGGGTCTGCATCACCGCGACGACGATGCCTGCGAAGGCGAGCACCGGGACCAGGGCCCTGCCCGCTCCGCCCGCGGGACGGTCGTTCGTCGACTGTGTCATGGAAGGGGGCCTCCAGGCCGAAGCGTGAGGTCGGTACGGGGTCGGTACGGGATACGGGGTGCCGGATACGTGCGTACGGAACCTGTGTGCCGGGGCAACTATTCCGATGCTTTGGCACACTAACGATTTCTTGACCAACCCTTGGGACACCGAACGCCGCTGGACCATCTCTCGTGGTGCCAAAGGGTTTTGGGGGTTCTTCCGGCCCGTCCTGAGCCGGAAGACTGAGGACTCGCCCGGCGAAATCCCGAGGCACGGGGCACCGGACGGCTGAGACCATGACACCCATGCTCGAAGTCCCGGACGCCGCCGTCACCGCCCGCACGCCCCGTCGCCGCACGCCGCCCCCATGGCTGGCGGTGGCACTCGCGTGCCTCGGGCAGTTCCTCGTCGTGCTCGACATCTCCGTGGTCAACGTCGCGCTGCCGTCGATGCGTACCGGCCTCGGGCTCAGCGAGCAGGGCCTGCAGTGGGTGGTGAACGCGTACACCATCACCTTCGCCGGGTTCATGCTGCTCGGCGGCCGCGCCGGGGACCTCTACGGGCGCAAGCGGATGTTCCTCGTCGGCCTCGGCCTGTTCACGCTGGCCAGCCTGGCGGGCGGGCTGGCCCAGGACGACTGGCAGTTGCTGCTGGCGCGGGCGGTGCAAGGGCTCGGGGCCGCGGTCCTGGCGCCGTCCACCCTCACCCTCGTCACCTCGGCGGTCCCGGAGGGCCCCGCGCGGGCCCGCGCCATCGCGACCTGGACCGCCGTCGGCGCGGGCGGCGGCGCGGCCGGCGGTTTCGTCGGTGGGGTGCTGGTGGACGCCCTGTCATGGCGGTGGGTGCTGCTGATCAACGTGCCGATCGGGGTGCTGATGCTGGCCGGGGCAGCCTGGTGGCTGGCGGAGGGCCGGGCCGGGGACGGACGGCGGCTCGACCTGCCCGGCGCGCTGCTCGTGACGGCCGGCCTCGCCACCCTGGCCTTCGGCATCTCCCGGACCGAGGCCGAAGGATGGACTGCGCCGCCCACCCTGGTGCCGCTGTGCGCCGGACTCGCCCTCATCGCCCTGTTCCTCCTCGTCGAGGCACGGACCAAGGCCCCGCTGATGCCGCTGGGCCTGTTCCGGGTGCGGTCGGTCTCGTCGGCGAACGGGGCGATGTTCCTGAACGGCGCCGCCATGTTCTGCATGTGGTTCTTCATGACCCTCTACGCCCAGAACGTGCTCGGCTACACCCCGCTCGAGGCCGGATTCGCCCTGGTGCCCAGCTCACTCGCCGTGGTCGTCGGCTCCAAGGTCGCGCCCCGGCTGATGCGCGTCGCCGGGGCACGTGCCGTGGCCGTGCTCGGCACGCTCGTCGCGCTGGCCGGTTTCGCCTGGCAGTCGACGATGACGGCCGACGGCGCGTATCTGACGGCGATCATGTTCCCCGGCATTTTGATGATGCTGGGCGGGGGCCTCGCCGGAACCCCCCTCGCCGCGCTCGCCACCTCCGGCACCGCGCCGGGGGAGGCCGGTCTGGTCTCCGGCTTGATCAACACCTCGCGCACGGTGGGCGGTTCGCTCGGTCTGGCCGTCCTGTCGACCCTCGCGGCGGCCCGTACAGGAGGCAGTACCACCCCGGAGGCCCTGACCGAGGGCTACGCCCTGGCCTTCCGCACCGGAACGGCGATCCTGGCCGTCGGCCTGCTCCTGATGTGGCTGTGGTTGCCCCGAAAGGCCGCGGCGGCCCACTGATTTCCTGGGCGAACGGACGGATCGACTGGCCGACTGGCTGGCCTGGCCCTGGGGACCAACGGAACATCAGTAACGCCAAGCACTTGATCTTGGTCGTCCAGCAGGGGCGATCGGCCCTGTGCGGGGGTTCGGAGGGTGATCCTCGATCGCTGCCTGGGGGTGGCTACCGGGCGAGGCGGTTGACCATGGGCCGGCCGAAACCTCCGGCGCCGCTGTTCAGGTCGGGGTGCGCATATGAGGCGCCTGCGGACTGCGGTTGTGCACAGCCACCCCGATGCTGTCCGGGTGCGCGCTCAGGTCCAGGGTGCAGGTGCCGCCTCCGTGGCGCAGGGCGTTGGTGACGAGCTCCGAGACGACCAGGGCCACGGTGTCGGCAGCCTCCGCTGCGATCGGACGTACGAGGCCGTCGAGGAAGTCCCGGGCGCTCTCGCGTGCGCCGGCGACGGATGTCACGGAGCGAGCGGTTGCGACGTCGAAGCTCATCGTGTCCATCAGATCACCCTGGTCTCTGGAGCATCCGTGCCCGGTCCTGTCGGCGAGGTGCTTGTGCCCCGGTCTGTGGCGGTCAACCCGGCGATGGCCGCCTTGCGCCTGCCCACGTCGCTGTTCGAGGCCGATTACCTCACTGTCGAACGCGCAGAAACCTATGTTGGCGGGAGTAGACATTGGGCGGTGGTGTGGTTATGGTTTCTCTCGTAGCCCAGAGAGACCGCAGGGCCCGGCAGAGACGAACTGCCGGGCAGCAGTACCCGCAGTTGTAGTGCGCAGGACGGTGCGGTGGTGGAGTTCCGAAGCCAGGGTTGTTGCAGGACGGCGACGGGACTGACGGCCGGACCGGGTGGCCCGCAGTGATCAGGGGCCGCCGTGAGCAGTACCGCAGTTAACGCAGTGGCAGTACCCAGCAGCGAAGTCAGTGAGCAGTACCTCGGTGAAGGCGTCGGCTGCGGACGCGCGCACCGGGAAGTTCGGCAGTGGGGTTCTAAGCCAGAGCAGACGCACGATGGGCGACGGGGCTGGCTGCCGGAGGGTGGCGCTGTCACAGGCCACCGGCAGTTCGCAGTATCAGCAGTACCGCAGTAAGTGCAGTACCAGCAGTGAGTGCAGTACCCCGCAGTTAGCGGTCTCTCCCGTTTGGTAAGCAGTTGAAACCGAGGGAAGAACGGAGGATCCGAGCGCCATCAGGATCGCCCGGGCGGAAGTCTGAGCCCGGGTACCGCAGGACATCGATAGTGAGGTGGTCTCCGGTCAAGCAACCGCGATCCCCGCACCCCCGACAGCATCTCGGTCGGGTCTGCGGAAACAGGAGGCCGGCGCAGTACCAGGGCCGGCAGATGGTGTAGCAGTTCCTTCGGGGCCCTGGTGCCATACGGCACCAGGGCCCCTCCGTACGTTCCACAGAGAGGTGCGCTCGAAGAAACCCGGCGCATCAACGCCGAACACCGCCGTGCCGCCGAAGCGACGAACCCGACGGCCGCGGCCTGAGACCCGTGGCTTCCCTAGGAGCTGTGCGGGTGGCCGTTCCGCACGGACACGAGGCTGGAGCCCGGTCGGGCTGTACGAGTACCCGACCACGGGGCGGCGCTGGGACTACAGGGGCCAGTGTCCCGAGAATACGCCGGGCAACGGGCTCAGCAGGGCCACACGATGCCCTCGGTCTTCACGTTCCCGCTGTAGATCCAGCCGCGGGTGTAGTTCGGGTAGGTGCTGACGTAGTACCAGGTGTTGTCGTAGTCGTTCTTGTAGTAGCAGTAGATGACCATGGGCCAGCCCCGCTGCAGGGTCTCCCTCGTGCCGCAGTCGGCGTAGGGACCTGGCCGCAGTGGGGCGGTCGGATCTTTGACCGAGCCCGAGGTCGGGTCGTCGTACCAGTCGGGGTTCGGAGACCATGTCGTAGGACAAGCCAGAGCGATTGCGTCGCCCGACACGCCCGACACGCCCGACACGTCTGCCGACGCAGCAGAAGCCGCAGAGGCTGGCGCGGTCAGCGCCAAAGCGGCCGTGACTGTGGTCATCGCCATGCTTGCTCTCCTGGATAACAGGCGCATTGTTCCTCCATCGTCTCAGCGGACGTTTCCGCTCTCAGTTGCGGTTCGGCCTCGCCGCCGACTGACCGCGACCGCCGAAACCGGTTTAATCCTGACCGACTGTCGGGCGGGGTGAATAGAGCACGAATCGGTTGCCCTGTCTCATCCTCTTCGCGGGCAGTCTCCAGGGCGCCGCTGCAGAATCTGCGGGAGCGCGCCGGCCGACGAGACCCGCTCCACCTCCGACGCCGTGAGCGCACGATCTCCCTGCGACCGGGCCCGGGGAGTTCCGCAGCACCTTTCCGAAGTACACGTCGGCATCGGCCGGCTCCATCTCCCACAGCGGCTGGCCGAACCAGGTCCTGATCTGCTCCAGGTGCCCGACGTCCCCGCGGATGGTGCCGTCAGCCAGGCCCGCCGAGGTCCTCGCGAGGACGAACCCGGACAACACGTCGGTCTCGAACCGCTCCAGCTCCGCTGCCGCTGGCGCCCAGTGTTCACGCAGGTCCCGCGCACGACTGCCGGCGCCGCCAACCCGAGCCTCCTCGCCTTCGGCCCGACTGCGGATCGGCCGGACGAGGTGAGAAAGCTTCAAGAATCCCGAAGTTACGTCACAAGGCCACAGAGCACCCGAAGGAGGAAGAACCCTCTGGCCACGGGGATGAGGACTTGGCGGGACTCGGGAGAACCCACGGGATGTCGTACAGCCGACCGGCTCAGACCCAGCCCAGTCTGCGGGCCTCGCGCAGGGCCTCCGTGGGGTGGGATGCGCCGGTCTTGGCGAGGGCGCCGGTGAGGTGGGCGGTGACGGCGGCCTCGGAGAGATGGAGCCGGGCGGCCAGGTCGGCGAGCGGTGTGCCGTTCGCCGCGGCCTCGAGGGCGGCGCACTCGTCGGGGGTGAGGGGAGGGGGCCCCGCGCTCTGGGTCGCGGCGGCCAGGACGGGGTCGATCACCGTCTCCCCGGTCAGTACCCGGCGGATCGCCGAGGCCAGCTCGTCCACCGAACCGTCCCTGACCAGGAAACCGGCGGCCCCCGCGGCCATGGCCCGCTGCAGATGGCCGGGGCGGCCGGACGTGGCGAGGATCAGCACCCGGCAGTCCGGCACCTGGTCGCGCAGCACGGCGGCGGCGTCCAGGCCGCTCATGCCGGGCAGTTCGATGTCCAGGAGGGCGACGTCGGGGCGGTGGGTGAGCACCGCGTCCAGGATCGCGTCCCCCGCCGCTACCTGGGCGACGACCTCGAGGTCCGGCTCCATCCGGAGCAGTAGGGCCAGTGCCCCGTGCGCCGTCCCGCCGTCCTCCGCCAGCAGGACCCGTACGGACTTGGCGGGCCGGTGGTCCACGGGCATCTCGTTCACGGAGGAAGCTTAGGGCGGATGGGATGGTATGTCCCTGTCGGGGCGTATGTTCCACTCCCGACGTGGGAGTCTTCGCAACGGCCGGGGACTGGGCTATACAGGGGACGCCGTACGGGAACGAGTTCTGGAACCGGCGGGTTCCCACGGCCCGTGACGATCCTGGTGCGACCGACGGTGCGGAAGGCCGTACCAGGGCTCGCCGGGGTCTTCGAGCCCGGCATCCTTCCGGCGATCAGGAGACCCATGCCCATCGACACAGCCAAGGCGCTCGCCGCGGAACCCCGGACCGGCGAGATCTCCTGGGGGCACAAGGACGTCCAGCTCTACCACCTCGGCATCGGCGCGGGCATCCCCGCCGCCGACCCCGACGAACTGCGCTACACCCTGGAGTCCCGGCTGCACGTCCTGCCGAGTTTCGCCACCGTCGCGGGAGCCGGATCCCCCGGGGTGATCGGCGGACTGTCGATGCCCGGCGTCGACGTCGACCTCGCCCGCGTCCTGCACGGCGGCCAGTCGCTCACCCTGTACCGTCCCCTGCCCGCCGAGGGCACCGCCACCACCGCCAGCCGTATCGCGGCGGTCCACGACAAGGCCAAGGCGGCCGTCCTCGTGATGCGCACCGATGTCGCCGACGCCGACGGCCCGCTGTGGACCGACGACGCGCAGATCTACGTACGCGGCGAGGGCGGCTGGGGCGGCGACCGCGGACCGTCCGCCCGGCGGGAGACCCCCGCCGGGTCGCCGGACCTGACCGTCGAGCGGACGATCCGGGAGGACCAGGCCCTGCTCTACCGCCTCTCCGGCGACTGGAACCCGCTGCACGCCGACCCCGGGTTCGCGAAGCGCGCCGGGTTCGAGCGGCCGATCCTGCACGGACTGTGCACCTACGGCATGACGCTCAAGGTGGTCGTCGACACGCTGCTCGGCGGGGACGTCACCCGCGTCCGCGGCTACGCCACCCGGTTCGCCGGGATCGTGTACCCGGGCGAGACGCTCCGCATCCGCATGTGGCGTGACGACAGCGGCGACGGTGGTGCCGACGGCGGCGAAGTGCGGGTGGCCGTGAGCGCCGTCGAGAGGGACGACGCGCCCGTGCTCGCCGACACGGTCGTCGCACACTCCTGAACCAGCCGGCCCACAAGCCGAGGAGAGCCCGGCCATGCGCGTCGCCGCGGGCATCGACGGACAACTGCTCGTCGTGCACGGCGGCACGGACGCGGACACGGAACGGCCCCGCTCGTCCATGACGAACGGGGCCGCTCAGCTGTCCAGCTGGTGCCTACGTGCCTACGTGCCTACGTGCCTACGTGCCTACGTGCGTACGTGCGTACGTGCGTACCTGAGTACGTGCCTGACGTGACGTCAGGCAGCTGTCTCCGCGCGCTCGTTCTCGTTGGCAGGCCTCCGGTGGCGGCCGTGGGGGGCCGCCGTGGAGTCCTGCCGGGATACCGGGCCGCGGTGCTTGCCGTGCCCGACAGCGGTCTGCCCGCCGTCGACGGTCTGTGGCTGGTTGGTGCTCGCATCGTTCATCGGAAGGAACTCACCCCGTAAACATGATCTTTCCTATAACCGGGCGATTTTAACCGGGGGACCAGGGGGTGGATCCAGGCGGCCACGCCGACCGCCACTACTTCGTTACAAGCCGTCCCAGGGGCGCCTGTTGCAGGGGGACGGGGCGGGGTGCGGCCGGTTCGGCCGGAGTCATGGACTCCCCTTCCAAAGAAGGCTGTTCAGGCTTCACGGAGGAGCCCTTCCTGCCCTCCTTCCCATCTCGCTCCGACTGCCGTTTCGGCCCCGGCGGGTTCAGCAGGGCCACCCCGCACGGCATCGCCGGCGTGGCGCACGGCAGGCGCAGTACCCCGTCCGCCGCCCACAGTCCGGTGCCGGCCAACCACCCTTCGGGCGCCGGAAGATGATGCAGCTGCCGCTGGGTCGGCCGCCACACCCCGACCCGGCGGCCGAGTGGCCCGTCGACGCGCAGCGCCACCGCGGCCCCCTCCGGCGTCAGCACCTGGCCGGGCTGGATCGCGAACGGCGTGACCGCGCAGTCCGGTAGCCGCAGGCACGTGGGGAAGCGCACCGGCAGCGTGCTGCCCAGCACCCCCCAGCCCAACCGGCCCTGCCCCGGCGAGGGCGCGTCCGAGCGGATCAGCAGCAGGCCGCTGTCCGGGTCGGCGAGCAGGACCCGGTCGTCGCTCTCCTCGGCGATCTGCAGCAGCGGCGACACCTCGCCCCCGCGCTCCAGATCCACGACGACCGCCTTGGTGCGCCCGCCGGTCTCCCGGTCCAGGGAGAGCATCCGGCCGGTGCGGTCCAACCACACCCCGCCCGAGCAGCGGCCCGGGATCTCGGCGACGTGCTCGGGCCCGAAGGCGCCGCCCGCCACCAGCCACAGGGCCGTCGACCGCGGGCCCACGGCGACGGCGTACGCCCGCCGCCCGCACGGCGCGGGCGGCAGGAGCCGCAGCCGGGTCTCCTCGTCCGGGCACGCGACCGCGCCGAGCGTCACCTCGCCGGTGCCGGGACCGGTCGGGTACAGCAGGGAGAACACGTGCCTCCCGTCCACCAGCCGGTGGACGAGGACCCGCCCGTCGGCCATGGGCTGTACCTCGGTGCCGGGCTCCTCGGGCTGGCCGGCGCGCAGCGGCACCGCGTAGGGCTCGGGGCCGTCCAGGGTCCAGCGCTCCGGGAACAGGGAGTCGCCTTCGCGGGCGAGGCGCGCACCGTAGGAACCGTCGGCACTGAGGACGCAGCCCGGCGCCACCGCCGCCACCGCCGTCCTCTCCCCGTGCCCGGTGTCCTCGTGACCCGAGACCTCGTGACCCGGAACCTCCCGGCCCGCGGAAGGCTCGATCGCACACATCGTCATCGTTCGGTCACCTCCGGCGACGAAGGTAGTTTTCGTACGCGCGGGCGGGAGACCCACCGGACCCCGCTTCACACATAAGGGTGTTCCAGGAACGATTCGCCTGAGGAGGCGGAGGCGTATGTGCTGGCCGGGAGCGGGCGCGGTTCTCATACCCGCACCGGTACTGCCGCGCCGAACAGCCAGGTAGCCTTGCGCTTGTGCCCCGTCTGTCTGAAGTCATCACCGCACTCGAGACCCTGTGGCCCGTCGAGCGGGCCGAGTCCTGGGACGCGGTCGGTACCGTCACGGGCGACCCCGACCAGGAGGTCGGCCGGGTCCTGTTCGCGGTGGACCCCGTCCAGGAGATCGTCGACGAGGCGGTGGAACTGGGCGCCGACCTGCTCGTCACCCACCACCCGCTCTACCTGCGCGGCACGACCACCGTCGCGGCCTCCACCTCCAAGGGCCGCGTGGTGCACGCGCTCATCAGGAACGACATCGCGCTGCACGTCGCCCACACCAACGCCGACACGGCCGACCCCGGTGTGAGCGACGCCCTGGCCGGCGCCCTGGACCTGCGCGTCGTCCGACCGCTGGTGCCGGACACCACGGACCCCAAGGGCCGCCGCGGGCTCGGCCGCGTCTGCGAACTGGACCACCCGCTGACCGTCCGCGAGCTCGCCGCCCGCGCCGCCGAGCGTCTGCCCAGCACCGCGCAAGGCATCCGCGTCGCCGGTGACCCCGAGGCGCTCGTGCGTACGATCGCCGTCAGCGGCGGCTCCGGCGACAGCCTCTTCGCCCACGTCCGGGCGGCCGGCGTGGACGCGTACCTCACCGCGGACCTGCGTCATCACCCGGCGTCGGAGTTCGCGGCGGATCACGCCGCCGACCGTTCCCTCGCACTGCTCGACGCGGCGCACTGGGCCACCGAATGGCCCTGGTGCGAACTGGCCGCGGCCCAGCTCGACGAGATCTCCGACCGTCACGGATGGGGCCTGCGGGTCCATGTCTCCGCCACGGTCACCGACCCCTGGACCGCCCACGCGGCGTCCTCCGACATCGATACCTCTGGAGCCCCCAACTGAACGCCGAGCCCGCCGACCAGATCCGACTCCTCGACCTCCAGGATCTCGACGTCCGCCTCCAGCAGCTCGCGTACAAGCGGAAGTCGCTCCCCGAGCACGCCGAGATCGAGTCGCTGACCCGGGACCTCGCCCAGCTGCGTGACCTGCACGTGGCCGCGCAGACCGAGGAGAGCGACTGCGCCCGCGAGCAGACCAAGGCCGAACAGGACGTGGACCAGGTGCGCCAGCGCGCCGCCCGCGACCAGAAGCGCCTCGACTCCGGCGCCGTCTCCTCGCCCAAGGACCTGGAGAACCTCCAGCGCGAGATCGTCTCCCTCGCCAAGCGCCAGGGCGACCTCGAGGACGTCGTCCTGGAGGTCATGGAGCGCCGCGAGTCCGCGCAGGAGCGGGCCGGCGAACTGGCCGAGCGGGTCACCTCCGTCCAGTCGCGGATGGACGACACGACCGCACGCCGGGACGCGGCCTGCGCGGAGATCGACGGGGAGACGGCCACGGTCACCAAGGAGCGCGCGGTCGTCGCCGCCTCCGTCCCCGCGGACCTGCTCAAGCTGTACGAGAAGCTGCGCGAGCAGCAGGGCGGCGTCGGCGCGGCGAAGCTGTACGCCCGCACCTGCCAGGGGTGCCGCCAGGAACTCGCCATCACCGAGCTGAACGAGATCCGCCACGCCGCGCCCGACACCGTGGTGCGCTGCGAGAACTGCCGCCGCATCCTGGTCCGCACGTCGGATTCGGGGCTGTAGGGGGATCCCCTGGATCCAGGGGATCCGACGGGATACAAGGAGATCTGAGGGGATTTCCCGGTGCGGGAGTTCATCGTCGAGGCGGACGGCGGATCGCGGGGCAACCCGGGACCCGCCGGCTACGGGGCCGTGGTCAGTGACGCGGCGACGGGGGAGACCCTGGCGGAGGCGGCCGAGTACCTCGGCACCGCCACGAACAACGTCGCCGAGTACTCGGGCCTGCTGGCCGGCCTGCGGGCCGCCCACGAACTGGACCCGCAGGCCACGGTCCACGTCCGGATGGACTCCAAGCTCGTCGTCGAGCAGATGTCGGGCCGCTGGAAGATCAAACACCCCGCCATGAAGCCGCTGGCAGCCGAGGCGGCACGCGTCTTCCCGCCGGGCCGGGTCACGTACGAGTGGATCCCGCGCGAGCGGAACAAGCACGCGGACCGTCTGGCGAACGAGGCGATGGACGCGGGGCAGCGGGGTGAGTCGTGGAACGCGTCGGCGTCACGGGCCGCGCTGGATACGCCGAGTGTCAGGGCGGTTTCGCCCGAGCCGCCCTCGGGCCCGCCCGGGGACGCGGCCGCCGGTGCGGCACGGGTGCGCGCGGCCCTGGCCTCGGCTTCTGCCTCCGCCCCTGCTTCCGTCTCCGCCACGGAGCCAGGCGCCACGGAGTCAGGCGCCACGGATTCGGGCGTGCGGGAAGCCGTCGGCGTCGGCGCCGGCGCGGGTGACGCCCCCGCCGGGAAGGCCGCCGCCGACCTGCGGGCCGCGCAGGCCGTGGCCACCCCGGACACCGGGGCCGCTGCCGCCCGCGGCCCCGAGCCGGCCTCGGCCGCCACCCCCTCCTCGGGCTGGGCGCCCGCCGACATGGGCCCGCCGGCCACCTTCGTACTCCTCCGGCACGGCGAGACCCCGCTGACCCCGCAGAAGCGGTTCTCCGGCAGCGGCGGCGGCGACCCCTCCCTCTCCGACGTCGGCCGGGAGCAGGCCGAGAGGGTCGCCGCGGGCCTCGCCCGGCGCGGCACGATCCAGGCGATCGTCGCCTCTCCTCTCGCCCGCACCCGTGAGACTGCGGGCGTTGTCGCTGCCCGCCTGGGTCTCGATGTCACCGTCGACGACGGGCTGCGCGAGACCGACTTCGGCGCGTGGGAGGGCCTCACCTTCGCCGAGGTGCGCGAACGCCACCCCGAGGACCTGAACGCCTGGCTGTCCTCCCCGGACGCCGAGCCCACCGGCGGCGGCGAGAGCTTCGCGGACACCGCGACCAGAATCGCCGCCACCCGGGACAGGCTGACCGCCGCGTACGCCGGCCGCACGGTCCTGCTCGTCACCCACGTGACACCGATCAAGACCTTGATACGGCTCGCCCTGGGCGCCCCGCCCGAGGCCCTGTTCCGGATGGAACTGTCGGCGGCTTCGCTCTCGGCGGTGGCGTACTACGCCGACGGCAACGCCAGCGTCCGGCTGTTCAACGAGACGTCCCACCTGCGCTGAGTCCCGCCGCCGCGCGGGCCAGCCGCTCGATCCGCGCCCAGTCGCGCGCCGCCACCGCATCCGCCGGGAGCATCCAGCTCCCGCCGACACAGGCGACGTTGGGCAGGGCGAGATAGTCCGGTGCGGAGTCCGGGCCGATCCCTCCGGTCGGGCAGAAGCGGGCCTGCGGAAGCGGCCCGGCGATCGCCTTCAGATACGCGGTGCCGCCCGCGGCCTGCGCCGGGAAGAACTTCATCTCCCGCACCCCGCGCTCCAGCAGCGCCACGACCTCCGAGACCGTCGACACCCCCGGCAGGAACGGCACCCCGGACGCCCGCATCGCCTCCAGCAGGACGTCCGTCCAGCCCGGACTGACCAGGAACCGCGCCCCGGCCGCCACCACCTCGTGCACCTGCCCCGGCGTGATCACCGTGCCGGCCCCGACCACCGCGTCCGGCACCTCGGCGGCGATCGCGCGAATGGCGTCCTGCGCGGCGGGTGTCCGCAGGGTCACCTCGATCGCGGGCAGTCCACCGGCGACCAGTGCCCGCGCCAGCGGCACGGCGTCGGCGACGTCCTCGACCACGACGACCGGCACGACGGGCGCGAGATCCAGTGCGGAGGCGGTGGCAGGGGCAGCCACGGCTACGGCTTCGGGAGCGGGGGCCGGCGGGGGCAGGGGAGCGGAGGGCAGGGATGAGCTCATGGCGTCATCCTGCCTACGACGAAGCGCCCTGCGCAAAGGGCATTGCATAGAGTGCAACGCGTGGGGATTCTGCTGGTCGTCAGTGCACCTCGTCCACCAGCACGTCCAGCGCCCACGGCGTCCCCGCACGCCCCGGCGCCTGCGCCTCGACCACGTACCCGAGATCCCGCAACGCCTCGACCAGCCCGGCGGGATCCCTCGGCGCGGCCCCGTCCGTCAGCAGGCTGCGGACGATCCGCCCCTTGGTCGCCTTGTTGAAGTGGCTGACCACCTTCCGGGTCGGCGCGTGCAGCACCCGCACGGTCGCCGTACGGGCGGCCACCTCTCCCTTCGGCTTCCACGCCGCCGCGTACGCGGCCGACCGCAGGTCCAGCACCAGGCCGCGGCCGGCCGCCTCCGGCAGCACCGAGGCCATCGGCGTACGCCAGTACGCGCCCAGCGCCCCGAGCCCCGGCAGCCGTACGCCCATCGAGCAGCGGTAGGAGGGGATCCGGTCGGTGACCGCGACCGCGCCCCACAGCCCCGAGAACACCAGCAGCGAGCGGGCGGCCCTGCGCTTGGCGGCCGGGTCGAGGGAGGCCAGGTCCAGGGCGTCGTACAGCACCCCGGTGTAGATCTCCCCGGCGGGCCGGGCCCCGGCGGTACGCAGCTCCAGGTTCTTCGCGACCTCGCCCCGCAGCCCCTCGCTCAGCCCCAGTACCTCGCGCGCCTTGTCCTCGTCGGCGGCGCACAGCTCCACCAGCTCGGCGAGAACGGCCTCCCGGGCGTCGGCCAGCCCCGGCAGCGACAGGGACTCCGGCTTCAGCGGGGCGCCGCGGCCGGAAGCGGCCTTGCCTTCGGACGGCGGCAGCAGGACAAGCACGCGGTACTCCTCACGGTAGAGCTCAGCCGACAGGGTACGGTGCCGGGCCCTACGCCCGAGCGGCCCACTGCCCCGCTGCCAGCGCTCGGACCAGGGCGTCGGGCTCGTCGGCGTGGAACCGCACGACGTGAACGTCCCGGCGCCGCCCGAAGAAGCCGACGTGGGTGACCGGCTCCGTGAGTTCCAGCGCGACCGTGGTCTGCGAACCGACCTCGACGTTCAGCTCCCCGTCGGCCCGCTCATGGCTCATCCGCAGCTCACGCCGTACGGAGGCGATCCGCTCCAGCGGTATCCGCAGATCGACGTGGACGGCCCGGCGGATCCGCAGCGTGCCGGAGTCCGGGTCCAGCACATGGGGCCGTACGACGCCCGCGGCATGCAGCGCGACGACGAACACGACGGTGTACACGTCCAGGAACAGCACCACCGCGTGGACGGTCGGCCAGTCGAGCAACAGTACGGACAGCATCACCGTCTCGACCACGCACACGAACGCGAACCCGAACATGACGGCACCCTGCCCCCGCGCGTACCCGAAGGCCGTCCCGCCCCCGACGCCATGCGTCCGCCGCGCCAGCCACAGCACCAGACTCACCATCAGCCGCAGCTCGTGCCGGGCGAGGACCCGTCCAACCCGCACGCCGGTCCTCATGCCGTCCGCTCCTCCATGATGATCCGCAGGGTGCGGCGGACCGCCTCCGCCTGGGCCGGGGGAAAGTCCGCGTACATGGCCCGCAGGAAGCTGTCGTCCCGGTCGAAGGACGCCCCCTCCGGGAGCAGACCGGCGGGCAGGCACTCGGCGAGGGCGCGGGCCGCCTCGTCCACACGGGGGTCGTCCGGTCCGGCGTCGGCGAGTTCGTCGAGCAGCGCGTAGGCGGCGAGCGCGCGCTCCACCCCGCCCGGCACCTTCATGAACCCGGTCAGCAGGCCCATCAACTGCTCCCGCTGCTCCGGGGGCGCCGCGGTTTCGATGAGGGCGAGCATCTCCCGGTCCCTGGCGGCCATGGGCGAGTCGGACAGATCCGCCATCTCCCGGAACAGCGAGGCCAGTTCGGGGGAGACGGGTCCTTCGACGGTCAGCCCGCCCTCCGTCCCCAGCAATGCCCGCAACCGCGCCCGGCGGTCCCGGATCGCCGCCTCCTGACGTGCCAGGTCCTCGTCCAGCTCGGTCAGCACCTCGACGAGGTCCTTGCCGGCGTCGTCCGCGAGCACGTCCCGCACCTCGGCCAGCCCGAGCCCCAGCTCGGTCAGCCGCCTGATCCGCGCCAGCACGACGGCGTGCCGCAGCGTGTAGTCCCGGTACCCGTTGGCCCGCCGCTCCGGCTCCGGGAGCAGCCCCAGATGGTGGTAGTGCCGCACCGTCCGGGTGGTGACCCCGACGGCCGCGGCGAGTTCTCCGATCCGCATGCCCCCAGTAGAGACGTTGACGCCGCGACAGGGTCAAGCGAGCACGGTCGGGTGAACGGGACCTGGCGGACGCGACGAGGGACGACTGCGGGGCCCAGCCTGGCAAGCGACCGAAAGAGAGGCACAGCATCGTGATGACCTACGACCCGATCTCGGAGCAGTCCTGAAGCCCGGCGCGGGTGCGCCGCGCCGGACCGGTGCTACTTGGCGGTCCGCCGGGGCCTGGAGACTCCGCCCCTGCGGCCGATGTTGAAAGCGAGCCGGTAGACGTCGGGCAGGTCCACGGCGCCGCTGGCGCGCCTGGTCATCACTCCCACCACGGCCTGCCGGATCGCGTCGTGGTGGAGTGCGAACTCGTGCCCGGGGTGCCCGGTCCCGTGTCACCCCCGCGGCCTTCGACACCGCGCGGAGCATGGTGCGGGGGCCGATCTGCCCGTTGTCGTCCTGAAGGTGGTTGGGCAGCCAGGGGGCTGAGAACAACCATCACGCGTTGCATCGGGGAGAGACAAAGCTGATGCGCCGGCTGTCACGGCAGGATCGCGATGGCGCTGGACCAGTTCAGGCCGAGTCGTTCCTGGGACGCCATGTGCAGGAACTGGAAGGCTTCCAGCTCGCGTGCCCGGCGCAGCGGCCCCACGTCCAAGGGGCGCAGCCCCGCGGAGGAGGCCAGGTTCGAGACGGTCTGTTTCGCCGTGTCGTCGTCTCCGGCGATGAAGACGTCCAGCGGCCGGCCTGCCACCTCCCCCGTGGTGAGCGGCCCGGCGAAGGTGGTGTTGAAGGCCTTGACGACCCGGCTTTCCGGCGCGGCGGCGGCGATCTGTTCGGCGGCGGAGGTGCCGGGGGGTACGACGAGTGAGTCGAAGGTGGTGAAATCCACCGGGTTGGAGATGTCGACGACGATCTTCCCTGCCAGGGCGCCGGCCCACGCGGCGGCGACATCGCGTCCGGCCGGATAGGGCAGGGCGAGCACCACGATGTCGGAGTCAGCCGCGGCATCGGCGTCGGCCGCCGTGACGTCCGCTCCGGGGGTGGCCTGGCTCAGGGCGGTGGCCAGCTCCTCCGCCTTGGCTTTCCCGCGATCGTGCAGACGGACGGAGTGCCCGCCCGCCAATGCCCGGGTACCGATGCCGCGGGCCATGTTCCCGGCACCGACGATGGTGACGATCATGCGTTGCTCCTCGATGGACGTCACATGCCTTCCACCCTCGCACCCCCGGACGGCCCCTGCCACCGGTCGGGGTTCTTCCTGCTGATGCCGCACGCCGGGCCGGCGAGACAGCAGCGAGGGGCAATGGCACCTGCACGGCGGATGCACGGAGGCGTGCCGAACAGCCGCCGATCTCTGCCACCGGCTCGGTTCTTGGTGTGGAGCGTGTCGGGGTGGGTCTTCGGCTACGAGAACGAGTACTGGGCCGCCTCACCATGGGACTGGCCGCAGAGGAAGGACTCCACAGTCTTCGAGGGGATCGACATCTGGGGCATCCCTTATCTGTTCGCTGGCCGAGGTGCTGGTGACGGTCCTGGGCTACGCCATCGCCCCGCTGATCGCCGCCCGCCATCTGAAGCAGGTCCCGTCCCCTCCAGCTCACCGCACTCTGCCTGACCCTGGCGGCACTGGTCTACGCCCCGGCCGCGGTCATCACGCGGCCGGCCGAGCTGCCCTCGGCCGGGGCCCTGACCGCCCTCGCGGGCCTGGGCGCCGTCTGCACGGCGGTCGCGTTCGTCGCCTTCCTGGAACTGATCAGGGAAGCGGGTCCGACCCGGGCCACCGTCATCACCTACGTCAACCCGGCGGTCGCGGTGACGGCCGGGGTGCTCCTCCTCGGCGAGTCCCTGACCGCGACGGTCCTGGCCGCGTTCGCCCTGATCCTGACCGGCTCGGTCCTGGCGACCGCGGCGGCGCCGAGGCCCCGTCCACGGCCGGTACCATGGTCGACACGGCAGACGAGCCGGGCGGACGGCCGCGTGGAGACCCCCTGACGGGGGAGCTTCCCGAGGAACGTCCGGGCTCCACAGGGCAGGGTGATGGCTAACGGCCACCCGGGGTGACCCGCGGGACAGTGCCACAGAAAACAGACCGCCCAGCGCTCCGGCGCTGGGTAAGGGTGAAACGGTCGAGTCCGCGGGTAGACCGCACGAGGCCGGCGGCAACGCCGGCCCTAGATGGATGGCCGTCTCCCCGGCCGCCGCGAGGCGACCGGGCGACAGAACCCGGCGTACAGCCCGACTCGTCTGCCGCCACCTGTGATCCTGCGTGCTTCGGCGAACGCCGCAACGCTGCGGCGTGATGTTCGACGGCCCGCGCGCTACGATGTGTGAAGAGTGGCATGTTCTTCCACATGGCCAACATGGGAGGTGGGTCGCGTGAGTGTGACCAACGTGGACCTGGACGACGACGCCTTGGCCGCGGCCGCTGAGATATTCGGCACGACCACGAAGCGCGACACCATCAACACCGCCCTGCGTGAAGCCGTGCAGCGCCACAAGCGGCGTGCCGCGGCCGAGCGCTTGGCCGAGCGGGCAACGCGCGGAGACTTCCATCCGACGCGCCGGGTATGGCAGGCGCGTAAGGCCACCCAGCGTGCCGAGGCTGCCGCACTCGACGACCGCGAGGGCATTGAGTGATCACGTACCTGATCGACACCGGCGCATATGTCGACCTGGTGAGCGAGCCCGCGATCCGGCGCCGCTGGGATGCCGAGATGGAAACGGGCGCCATCGGCCTCTGTGAGCCCACGCGCGCGGAGATCCTCTACAGCGCGACCGGACCCGCCGACCGTGACGAGATGGACATGGATCTGTCGGACCTGTTCGGGCACGTGGCGGTCCCCAAGGACGCATGGCGGTGGGTCGACTCGGCGCAGTACAAGCTGACGCAGAAAGGCCAGCACCGCAGCGCGGGACCGATTGACCTCCTCGTGTGCGCCACGGCCGTACACCATGGGCTGATCGTGCTGCACCGTGACAACGACTTCGCCACCGTGGCGCGGGTCCTGCCCGAGGTGGAGCAGCAGGACGTACGCGGGGGGCCCTGACCGCTCTGCCGACGGCGACGACCCCTGCGGGATGCCGGCGGGGACGAACGGCCCGGCCCCCTCGCTTTGCAGGCGCCCGGACGCGTCAACGGCTCACGTGGTGCTTCCCGCCCGGCTGTCATGGTGTGTCGGGTCGGGACTCATAGTGCAGGGTGTGGAAACGGCCGGCTTCCTCGCGCCCTGCGGGGTCGCCGCCCAGCGCCCGTACCGCCGCGATCGCGTACTGCCGTTCTCGCTCGTCGGTGAAGAGGCGCTGCGGATAGGTGCGGGAGGCATCGACGGTGGTGCTCAGACCGTGTGCGGCCAAGGTCCGGACGATCGGTTGGTACGACACCGTCCGCAGCACGAACGCGCTGACCCATACCGGTCTCCGGGCGCCGTCCAGCAGCGCCGTGAACGTTCGGGCGGTGACATAGCTGCCGCCGCCGGTCAGCGTGATGAGGCCGGCCTCGGCGAGCGCGCGGTTCAGCCCGGGGCCGGGCGAGCCCTGTTCGAGGTCGTCGGTGAAGGCGGCGTCCAGGAGCCCCACCTCGAGCGCGTAGTGCACGGCGGGTGCCGAGACGTCCAGGCCGAAGACCGGCACCGCGTCCGGTCGGCGCCGCTCGGCGTAGAACTCCTTGTCCCGTGCTGCCAGATCCGCCGTCGACATCGTCCGGCAGGCAGGGGAGGTGTACCGCTCGTACATCTCCGCCAGCGTCACGTCGTGGTTGAGCAGCGCGGCATTGATCCCGTACGAGCAGCACACGTCCAGCACCGCCGGCCTGTGCGGCCGGCCGTCGTCGAGCGCGGCCCGTTCGGCGGCGACCTGCCGGAAGACCGGCTGGGCGTGGTGCGGGATCTCGTACTCCAGCGGGGCCAGCCGCCTGAAGTACGCGCGCGGATCCGGCCGGTCGTAGATGTCGTCGAACCGCGACTTGCCGTCCCCCGCGTCCTCGGTACCGCCAGAATCCGACCCGGCCATGCCGTCCTCCTCCTCACGGAACGCGTCTGTACCTCCATCATGTCCCGCCTTCGGCAAGCCCGGGATGTCTGCCACACACGGGGCTCGCAAGGGCACACGATTGCTCCGGCCACGGAACAGGACCAGGAGCCGTCGGGAAGACGCGGGCGAGGGAATCTCGGGAGTGGACCGGCTCCAGGGCGCGCCGGAGGGAGCCCTCGCTTGTCGCAGCCGGTGACGCCGAACGTTCTCACGGCGGCCCGGGGGCCGGCGGGGGCGCCGACGGAAGCCGCGAGTGTCGGAGGAACCGGTCGATGTCGTGCGCGGTGATGATTCCGCTCAGCCGGCCGTCGTCCATCACGAGGATCGGCAGGAGGACCCCGGTGGCGCCGAGGCGCTCCAGGACGGAATTCAGCAGCTCGTCCGGTGCGGCGAGCGTGCATCGGGACAGAGGGGTCGCGAGGTCGCGTACCCGCAGCGACGCCCGCTTGTCGGACGGCAGGCCGGCCAGTCGGCGCAGTTGTACGACGCCGCTGGGGTGACCCTCGAAGTCGAGCAGCGGCAGCACCGAGTGCCCCGCCTGCGTGGTCACCTCGGAAAGGAAGCGGTCCACGGTCAGCCAGTCGGGGCCGGTGACCACCGGAGTGGTCATCGCCTGCCCGACCCGTACGCCCCGCAGGGCCGTGACCAGCTCGGCCCACCGGCGTTCGGCCGCCGCGGCGCCCGCCACGAACAAGCCGACGACGATCAGCCACAACCCCGCCGGCAGTCCCCGCGCGAACGCCAGCCAGCCCAGGACGGCAAGTGCCATGCCGACGACCTGGCCACCGCGTCCTGCCGCCCGCTGAGCCCGCTCGCGGTCCCCCGTACGCCACCACAGCAGGGCCTGCGTCAGCCGGCCTCCGTCCAGGGGCGCGGCGGGCAGCAGGTTGAAGACGCCCAGCAACAGGTTCGTGCCACCGAGCCAGCCCAGTACGGCGACCGGGATCCGCCAGCCCAGCGTCGCCGCGACCGCGGCAGCCGCACCGATACCGACGGCGCCGAGCAGCAGGCTGGCGAGCGGCCCGCTGACGGCGACCAGGAAGGCCGTCCGTGGTGTCGTCGGCTGGTCCATCCGAGTGACCCCGCCCAGCGCCCACAGTGTCATGTCCTGCACGGAGATCCCCGCCCTGCGAGCCGCCAGTGCGTGCGCGGCCTCGTGCACCACCAGACTCGCCAGCAGCAGCACGGCTCCGGCCACTCCGGCGACCGCGTACACCACCGGCGCCAGACCCGGCACGTACCCGGGCAGTGTCCGGGCCGCCAGGCCGTACGCGAGGAGCAGCATGAGCAACGGCACGCTCCAGTGCGCCCGCAGCGCCAGACCCCGGACACTCCCGAGCCGGATCGAACCCTTCATCGCCCTCACCGCCGACGACTCCCGCCCCCGACTGCACCACTCTTTTCCTCTTCCATGGTCGGTCGTCGGCCCCCGTAACGGGAAGTCGGCCCCCGTAACGGGAAACGGTCCGTGCGACCAGGTCTGCGAGCCGGGATCGGCGGCGCCGGCGTCCCAGGCAGGCAGAGAGCGTGCCGCGGGCCTACGGTGGTCGAAGAGCTCGGCGAGCCGACCGGTGTTGCGGAGGAGGCTGCGATGGAAGAGCACTTCGTCTGGGTGACGACGCGGCGCATTCGGCCGGGCGCCCTGGAGGACTTCGAGAAGGCGTGGCGGCCGGAACCCGCCCCGCGGGGGCTCCGCCGCGCCTACGCCTACTGGTCCGAGGACGGACAGGAGATCACCGGGGTGTCGTTCTGGGACTCCCAGGAGACCTGCGACGCGTGGCGGTCCTCCGAGGCGGAGGCGCAACGGCGTGCGGCCATGGCCCCGTACGTCGCCGAGGAACGGGAGGGCTTCTACCGCGGCCGCGAACTCGGCGTCCCCCAGCGGTAGCACTGCGTCGAGCCGTCCTGGCGGCATGACGCAGCGGGCCTCCGTGACCCCGACGCGTAGTGCCGTGCGGACCGATACCTCTGTCGTCTGCGGCAGGCCTCATGACGCGGCAGTGGATCAGGCAGGCCGTCCGCGAGAGACGACGGCGGGCGCGGCCGGTCCCGTCCCTCGTGCCGCCGCCCCGGCCTGGAGCGAGGATGGAAGGAAAGGGAGGGAGGGAGGGAACATGGCACGGATCCTGGTGCAGGGCGACGACCTCGTGGTGCGCCTGCTGTGGTGGGAAAAGGCCGCCGCGCGCCGCGGAAGTGTGCGCGTGCCGCTGGCGGCCGTACGCCGGGTGACGGTGGAGCCCAGCTGGTGGCGGGCCCTGCGCGGAGTGGTCCTGCACGGCGTCTGGATTCCCGGCGTGCTGTGCGTCGGCACGCGGGGGCACCCCGGTGGGCAGGACTTCGTGGCAGTACGGCCCGGCAGGCCCGTGGTGTGCGTCGAACTGCGGCCCACGGCTCCCTTCAGCTTCCTGGCCGTCTCGGTGCGGGACGACGCAGAGGCCGTGGCGGAACGGCTGCGGCGTTGCACGCCGGACAACGACGCGTCCACCCCTTGTCGGCAGCCCCTTCCGGCCGCCGAGGAGACGGAGGATTCCTGGAGGGCGCTGGCCAGGGAGCCACGCCGACGACGGAGACGGCCGCGGCCGGCGGCGACGGCCGTCACTTTTGCCACCCCGAGGACGAGCAGGCCCGGATGCCGTCTGCGCCCCGACGGCTCGCCGGAACCAGGACGGCATGACGCGGCCACCGGGCTCCCGGCCCATGTGGGCCGAAGCGCACGTGGACGCGCCGGTGTGCCCCATCTCGCTCCCGCTCGGCTTGACCTTCACATCGATGCCGATTCATGGCGTGAGCGCCATGGACCAGACACCGGCCATCGGCGTCCAGGGCGACCGCCGGCCCCACCTCTCGAATTTCGCTGCTGTCCTTGAGGTAATCCCGATGCCGACAATCGAAGAGGTGGTGCGGACGGCTTACTCGGTAAGTGTCGAAGAGCTCAAGGCGTAGGATGCCCTGGAACAGGTTCATCCTCTTCTGTCGCAGTACAGGTTCAATCCGCTTATCGACCGTCCGTTGATTCGTACGCCGGATGGGCGTTTCTCGGCGCCGGTGCCTCAGCTGATTAATCGCAAGCTCTCGTCCGGAGGATCGCCTCGGCTTAAGCAAGTGGCATTGGTCCCTCGATTCCACTTTCCGGACCGCCGGCTCGTCCGGAGGTGGCTTCTGGCTCCGGCGGATTTCCGTCGATGCGGGAGTGTTTCCGGGAGCAGACCCATCGTGAGGTGGCGAGCCCCGCGCGCTGCAGCGGACGGACCGCCGCGAATGCGCTCGTCAGGTGCCCTGGCAAGCCTGCGGACCACCGTCGGGCGAGTAGTGTCGAGAAATTTCCGGAAATCGGCTGACCGGGTTTATTTCGCGGACCATCTGAGATATTATCTTTAGCATGGCGAATGTTAGCCGAGGCGGAATCGTGCCTGCCCGCGTCGGGCGTCATTGGGCAGCGACGTCGCCATGATCTGGGAAATGCTGGTCTTGGGTTTCGTGCTCAGTCTTGACAATTTCCGGGTATCGATCGCGCTCGGCACCGTCCCATTCGGTCTCAAGCGCGCGGTGCAGGTCGCGCTGACCTTCGGGCTGTGGGACGCGATCATGCCCCTTGTCGGGCTGTTGATCGGTCGCCAGATCGGGGAGGTCTTCGGGGGCGTCGCCGAGCTGGTGGGCGCGGCCGCGCTCGGCGGGTACGGTCTCTACCTCGTCATCTCGGCTCTTCGCAACCCCGAGCCGGACGAGTTGGACCACCCGTGGGCGCTGTTCGGCATCCCGTTGACGCTGAGCCTGGACAACCTGGTCGCCGGGGCGAGTCTGGGGATCCTCGGGCTCTCGCCGTGGTTCTCGGCCGCCGTCTTCGGTGTCATGACGGCGGTGATGTCGCTGATCGGGCTGCGGCTCGGGCGGGCCGCGGCGTGCCTCATCCGGATCCGCTCGGACCTGCTGAGCGGGGTCACCTTGATCATCGCTGCTGTGGCGCTGCCGTTCGTGTTCGGCTAGCCCGCTCACTCAACCCCGGGAGCGGGTCGGCCGGCGGACCCGGTGCGGGCGGGGGACCAGCGGAAGATCGTCGGCCCGCGAGTCGGTGTTGGCGGCCTCGACCGCCCGGGCGACCAGGTCGTGGTCGGGGGACAGGTGGCAGACCGGGTCGGTGCGGGCGGCGTCGCCGGTGAGCAGGAACGCCTGGCAGCGGCACCCTCCGAAGTCCAGCTCCCGCCGGGGGCAGCTCCGGCAGGGTTCCGGCATCCAGTCCGTCCCCCGGAACGCGGTCATCACCGGGGACTCGGCCCAGATCCGCTCCAGCGAGTCCTCCCGCACGCTGGCCCGCGGCAACGGCAGGGACTGGGCGGCAGGACAGGGCAGGACGTCGCCGTTCGGCGTCACGGTCAACTGCCGGGAGGCCCAGCCGCCCATGCAGGGCTTCGGGTAGCGGCTGTAGTAGTCGGGGAGGACGTAGATGACGTCCATGCGGTCCCGCAACCGCTCGCGGGCGGCCCGCACGACGACTTCGGCCGCCTCGAGCTGGGCCCGGCTCGGCAGCAGCGCGTCACGGTTTCGCCAGGCCCAGCCGTAGTACTGGGTGTTGGCCAGCTCCACCCGGTCGGCGCCCACCTCCTCGGCCAGTTCGAGCACGTCGGCGACGCGGTCGATGTTGAGCCGGTGCAGCACCACGTTCACGGTGAGCGGCCAGCCCAGCTCCTTGACCACGCCCATCGCCTCGATCTTGCGGGAGAAGGACGGGGTCCCGGCGATCCGGTCGGACACGGTCGGATCGTCGGACTGGATGCTGATCTGCACGTGGTCCAGGCCGGCGGCCCGCAGCTGCTCGGCCCTCGGACGCGAGAGCCCGAGGGCGCTGGTGATGAGGTTGGTGTAGAGGCCCAGGTCGTGGGCGGCCGCCACGAGCTCCACCAGGTCGCGCCGCAGCAGCGGTTCCCCGCCGGACAGGTGGCACTGCAGAACCCCCAGGTCGCCGGCCTCGACCAGTACCCGCCGCCACTCCTCGGTGGTCAGCTCGTCCTGGTAACCGGCCAGGTTCAGCGGGTTGGAGCAGTACGGGCAGGCCAGCGGGCAGCGGTAGGTGAGCTCGGCGAGCAATCCGAACGGGCTATCCATCGGAGAGCTCCACCCAGCGGCGGGCGACGAGCCGGGTCAGGAACTGCCGCACCTCGTCGTCGGGGACGGTCCGGTAGCGCGCGCCCAGCTCGGCCACGATCTCGGCCACGGTGTGCCGTCCGTCGCACAGCTCGAGGATGTCCGCGCCGCTGCCGTTCAGAACCACCACCGTCTCGGGGAGCTGCAGGACCTGACGCTGCCTGGTCCGGCAGAAGGTCAGCCGGACATGGCGCGCCAACCGGGGCCGGTCCGAGCCGGACACCTCGACGCCGGCTCGGGTGATGGTCCCGGTCTGGGGCGTTCCGGTAGGGGTCGGGTCCATGACGGTCACTCCGGGTAGGCCTGGTCGACGGCGTCCAACAGGCTCCACAGGACGTCGCACTTGAACGACAGCGCGTCGACGGCGCGCGCCTGGGACTCGGCGGAGAGGCAGTGCGCGGTGACCACCTCGAGGGCGTGCTCGCAGTCGCGGGGGGCCTGTTCCAGGCGGGCGCGGAAGTAGGCGAGGCCCTCGGGGTCGATCCACGGATACCACCGCTCGAACCCGGCCAGCCGCGCCGTCATCAGGTCGGGCGCGAACAGCTCGGTGAGCGAGGACGCCACCGCCTCCACCCACGGGCGGGTCCGGGCGAAGTTCACGTAGGCGTCGACGGCGAACCGCACCCCGGGTACCAGGTGCCGGTGGCCTTGGACCTCCTCGCGGGTCAGTCCGGCGGCCTCGCCGAGGCGCAGCCACGCCTCGATACCGCCCTCGCCGGCGGCGGTGCCGTCGTGGTCGACGATCCGTCGGGTCCAGCGGCGGCGGACCTCGAGGTCGGGACAGTTGGAAAGGATCGCGGCGTCCTTGCGGGGGATGTTCTCCTGGTAGTAGAAGCGGTTGGCCACCCAGCCCCGGATCTGCCGGCGGCTCAGCCGGCCGGCGTTCATCCGGACGTGGAACGGGTGCTGGTCGTGGTACTGGCGCGAGTGGGCCCGCAACGTCTCGACGAAGCCGTCGGCACCGGTTCTCGTGGTTGTTGTCGTCATGGCTCTACACCTGGACCTCGAGGCCGTCCATGGCCACTTCCATGCCGCTCTCCTCCAAAGTACGTCGCTCGGGTGCGTCCTCCAGGAGGACCGGGTTGGTGTTGTTCATGTGCACGAAGATCGTCCGCCCCACGCCCAGCGACGGGAGCTGCGCCAGACTGCCGTCCGGGCCGTCGATGGGCAGGTGGCCCATCTCCCGGGACGTCCTGCCGGCCAGGCCGAGCCGTACGAGCTCGTCGTCGCGCCAGCAGGTCCCGTCGATCAGCAGGCATGCGCAGCCCTTGATCTCCACGCGCAGCGCCGGCGTCAGCGATTGGACCCCTGGCAGGTACACCAGCGTCTCCCCGCTGCGCTCGTCGGTCAGCCGGTAGCCCACGACGCGGCCGTGGTCCACCCCGGCTCCGAACCGATCGCGCTTGAGGGTGGGCACGTCGAACGCCCGGCAGGACAGCCCGTCCGCCAGGGCAAGGTCGGTGCCGGGGATCACTGCCCGCCACTCGACCGGACAGTAGCGCTCGAGCGTGCGCAGAATCCCCGAGCCGGCACACAGGGTCTCGCGCACCGCCGGCGTGGCGTACAGCCGCAGGGCGCGGGCCTCGCGCAACAGAAGCAGGCCCAGCGTGTGGTCCAGCTCGGCGTCGGTGAGCAGCACCGCCGCCAGCGGCGTCGTCCGGTCGGCGTGCGGGTGCAGGCCGGGGAAGGCCTCGATCTGGGTGCGGACGTCGGGCGAGGCGTTGATGAGGAACCACCGGCGGCGGTCGACGCTGACCGCGACCGACGACTGGGTGCGCGCGAGGCCGGCCCGCGAGCGGACCGCGGCGCACACCGGGCACCCGCAGTTCCACTGCGGGGAGCCACCCCCCGCCGCCGAGCCCAGCACCCGCAGCAACACGCCGGCACTCCGTTCATCGAAGATCCGGGTCCGTCACCGGCCCGGCCGTCCGTGGCCGTCCCGAGCCCTCGGGCGGCGCCGGACCAGGTCCGGCGCCGCCCCACGTCACTCGTCCTCCAACTGAGCGACGTACATGGTCACCTCGGCCGCGACTCCGATCTCGTCGAACTCGGGGGTCTCCCACACATCGAGCTGGGACTCCATGGATTCACCTCCTCACTGTCCGCATTGCGGCAGGCTCCGGTCACGCGCTACGACGATTCCGGGAGGGCGAAGACGAACAGAGCGCTTCCGTGCCCCGCGCCGAGCATGCCGGGGAGGAACCCCTCGGCCCATCCGCCCCAACCGACCGGCACGGCGATGTACTGCCTGCCGTCGACCACATAGGTGGTCGGGTTGCTGTGGTGGCCGCTTCCGCACTGGAACTGCCACAGCAGCTCCCCGGTGCGGGCGTCGAGCGCGTTGAACTCCCCGGAGGGTTCACCGGCGAACACCAGGTCACCGCCGGTGGCCAGCACCGAGGCGCACATCGGGAGTTCGTTGCGCCAGCGCCACTTCTCCTCGCCGCCTGCGTCGAACGCGCTGATGGACCCCGCCATGTCTTCGATGTCCACCTGAACGCCCGCGCCCCAGTACGGAATGCTCTCCTTGAACTCCCGGCGCCGCCGGGTGGCCGTGGCGCCCGTGTCCTGGACCGGGACGTAGAAGAGCCCGGTCTTCGGGCTGTAGGCCGCATGGGTCCATTCCTTGGCGCCGGCCGGACCCGGGTAGAAGTGGACCGGTTCTCCCTCCTTGTCCGGGTACACCTTGGCCGTCACCTGGCCGTCCCTCGTGATCGCCCCCCACGTGATGCGGTCCACGAAGGGGGTGATCCGGACCCTCTCGCCGTTCGTGCGATCAAGGACGAAGAAGTAGCCGTTCTTGTCGAAGTGCCCGAGCAGTTTGCGCCCGTTCTGCTCGAACAGGATGCACTCGGCGATGCTGTCGTAGTCCCACAGGTCGTGCGGGGTGCACTGGTAGTGCCAGCGGATCTGGCCGCTGTCCACGTCGACGGCGATGACGCTGTCGGTGAAGAGGTTGTCGCCCTCGCGGACGCCTCCGTCGAAGTCGGGCGCCGGGTTGCCGGTGCCGACGTACAGCAGGTTCGTCTCCGGGTCGAAGGTGCCGGTGATCCAGCAGTTCGCCCCACCCCGTGCCCAGGCCTCGCCGTCGGCGGGCCAGGTCTCCGAGCCGGGCTCCCCGGGCTTGGGCACCGTGTAGCAGCGCCACTGGTGCTCGCCGGTCTCGAGGTCGAACGCGTCGAGGTGGCCGCGTACGCCGAACTCGCCGCCGGAACTCCCGACGATGACCATGTTCTTCACGACCAGCGGGGCGACCGTGGCGCTCTCCGCGGCCCGGACGTCTCCGTAGGTCCTGTCCCAGACCCGCTTGCCGGTGGTGGCGTCGAGCGCGAGCACACGAGCATTCGCCGTGACGAAGAAGACCTTCCCCTGAGCCACGGCGACCCCACGGTTCACGTTTCCGCAGCACAAGGACACGTCGAAGGGGACCGCGTGCTTGTACCGCCAGATCTCCACACCCGTCTTCGCGTCAAGGGCCCAGACCCAGCCGTCCCAGCCGGAGAGGAACATGACCCCGTCGACGACGATCGGGGCGGCCTCGAACGAGTAGGTCGACGCGCCCGCGATCAGGCCGGTCGTGCCGGCCTGGAAGACCCACGCGGGGACGATGCGCTTGACGTTCTCCGTGTTGATCTGGTCCAGCGGGCTGTACCGCTGCCCGTTGTAGGCGCCGTAGTAGGTGAGCCAGTTCTGGGGTTCCTCGCGGGCATTGAGTATGCGCTCGTAGTCGACGCCGGCCACTACCGGCGGCGCGAGCTCCCCGCCCGCGACCTTGCCGCTCAGGTTTCCCTGGTCGACAGCCTCACCCGCGTCCACGTATTCGACGGTCATTGTTTCCTCCTTTCTACGGCTGCGGCTGTTCGGGGCGGTCGAGGCGAGCCTCCGGCGGAGCGTTCCCCATGACGACGATGGCCCCGGTCAGCCCCCGGCCTTCGTCATTGCCCGTGGGCGAGCCGAACCAGTAGTAGCCGGGCCCGTCGAGGTTGAGGGTCGCCCGTCCTCGCGAATGGTTCACCAACCAGATGAACTTCCGGTCGCCATTGCTCGGCAGGAGCGCGCAGTGTGTGTTCAGGTCGTCATTGACGAGCTCGAGCTCGATATCGCCTCCATGGGGCATGACCAGAATAGAGGGATCCCAGATCAGCTCATCCGGGTTGATGCGAATGGTGGCCTGCATGCGGCCATCCGATCCCTCAGTGGCCTGCCCAATGCTTCCGGTTCCCAGCACTTGACCCAGTGCTGCTTTGTTCTGTGCGGCCAACCCGATCTTGTTCAGCAGGTCGACTCGTTCCTGCGCGGTCGTCATCGGGGCTTCACTCTCCTCGTCCCGAATCTCTGTGTCCACTTCGCATCGGCCGTGCCGACGGCGGCACGTCGCGGCTGGTTCCACCTCCGCCCGGAAAAATGTTCTCCGAATCGACCTCGAAATTGCTTTCTTTGTGTCGCCCAATGTCCGGCTGTAATCGGTAGCCAGAGAGTGCGCTACCTCAGATGAATCACACCGGAAAGGGCGAAGAATCGGTATTCAAGAAATACGCTACGCTGGGCGAATCGCAGCGACAAGGGTGAGCACCAGTTCGGACCGGCTCATGCCGTTCGTCCGCGACCAGCTACCGTTCGTACCGGATGTGCCACCGTTAGGAGGAGCCGGGCTGCACTGCACCGCGTCGCGCCGGGGCCGGCAGCAGCTCCGATCGATCGTCGCCGATCAACGCCGGCTGACCGGTCACGACGCCTCTCCCGACCTCCGGGCTCCGGGCTCCGACGGAGGATCAAGCGAGGTCGTACCGATCGAGGTTCATGACCTTGTCCCACGCGGCGACGAAGTCCTGCACGAACTTCTCCCGTGCGTCGTCGCTCGCGTAGACCTCCGCGACGGCACGCAGTTCGGAGTTCGAGCCGAAGACGAGGTCGACGCGGCTACCGGTCCACTTGACCTCGCCGGTGGCGCGGTCGCGACCTTCGAAGGTTTCCGCGGCCGCGGATGTCGGCTTCCATTCCGTGCCCGTGTCGAGCAGATTCACGAAGAAGTCGTTGGTCAGCGACTCGGGCGCCGAGGTGAAGACGCCCCGCGGCGACTGCTGGTAGTTGGCGGCCAGCACCCGCAGGCCACCCACGAGGACGGTCATCTCGGGCGCGCTCAGGTTCAGCAGGTTCGCGCGGTCGACCAGCAGGTGCTCCGACGGCAGCCGGTTGCCCGTGCCGCGGTAGTTGCGGAACCCGTCCGCGGTCGGCTCGAGCGGGGCGAAGGACTCCGCATCGGTCCACTCCTGCGTGGCGTCCGTGCGTCCCGGAGTGAAGGGGACCCGGACGTCGTGGCCTGCGGTCCTGGCGGCCTGCTCGACGGCGGCGGCTCCGCCGAGCACGATGAGGTCGGCCAGCGAGATCTTCTTGTCCCCGGTCCGGGAGCTGTTGAAGGACTCCTGGATCCTCTCCAGGGTGCGCAGCACCTGTGCCAGCGTGTCGGGGTCGTTGACCTCCCAGCCCCGCTGCGGATCGAGGCGGATGCGCGCGCCGTTCGCCCCGCCACGCTTGTCGCTTACGCGGAACGTCGAGGCCGACGCCCACGCGGTCGAGACGAGCTGGGAGACCGATAGCCCGGAGGCGAGGATCCGGCTCTTGAGCGCGGCGATCTCCGCCGCCCCGACGAGCTCGTGGTCCACGGCGGGGATCGGGTCCTGCCAGCGCAGCGTCTCCCGGGGGACCAGCGGTCCGAGGTAGCGCTGGATCGGGCCCATGTCGAGGTGCGTCAGCTTGAACCAGGCCCGGGCGAACGCATCCGCGAGCTGGTCAGGGTTCTCCAGGAAGCGCCGCGAGATCGGCTCGTAGACCGGGTCCAGCCGCAGCGCGAGGTCCGTCGTCAGAATCGTCGGGGCGTGTGTCGTCGATGGGTCGTGGGCGTCCGGCACGGTACCGGCCCCGCCGCCCTCTCTCGGGATCCACTGCCACAGACCGGCGGGGCTCAGCTCCAGGTCCCACTCGTAGCCGAACAGCGTCTCGAAGAAACTGTTGTCCCATCTCGTCGGGGTGGGTGTCCACGTACCCTCGAGCCCGCTGGAGATGGCGTCCGTGCCCTTTCCGGTGCCGTAGCCGCTCTTCCAGCCCAGGCCCTGCTCCTCGAGGGGGGCGCCCTCGGGTTCGGGGCCGAGGTGGGCGTCCGGGTCGGCCGCGCCGTGGGTCTTGCCGAACGTGTGGCCGCCCGCGATCAGCGCGACGGTCTCCTCGTCGTTCATCCCCATGCGCCGGTGCGTCTCGCGGATGTCCCGGGCCGCGGTGAGCGGGTCCGGGACGGTGTTCGGTCCCTCCGGGTTGACGTAGACGAGGCCCATCTGGGCGGCGGCCAGAGGGCTCTCCAGCTTCCGGACGCCGCCGTGGCGTTCGTCGCCGAGCCAGGCGTGCTCGGGACCCCAGTACACGTCCTCGTCGGGCTCCCAGACGTCCGCCCGGCCGCCGGCGAAGCCGAAGGTCGTGAAGCCCATCGTCTCCAGGGCGCGGTTGCCCGCGAAGACCATCAGGTCGGCCCAGGAAATCTTGCGCCCGTACTTCTTCTTCACCGGCCAGAGCAGCCGGCGCGCCTTGTCGAGGTTGCGATTGTCCGGCCAGCTGTTCAGCGGCGCGAAACGCTGCATGCCGGCGCCCGCGCCACCGCGGCCGTCGTCGATGCGGTACGTCCCGGCGCAATGCCACACCATCCGGATCATGAGCGGCCCGTAGTGGCCGAAGTCGGCCGGCCACCACTCCTGCGACGTCGTGAGCACCTCGTCGACGTCTCGCGCCAGGGCGTCGAGGTCGAGCGTCCGGAACTCCGCGGCGTAGTCGAAGTCCTCGCCCATGGGGTCGGCCATGGCGGGGTGTTTCCGGAGGATCCTCAGGTCGAGCTGGTTCGGCCACCAGTCGCGGTTGCTCGCGCCCCCGGTCGGGTGACCGCGGTGCCCGGCCGGGACAGAGAGGCCGAGGCCGCCCGCGCTCCCCACGTTCGTCTCGCCGGCAACGGCGTCCGGACTGTCAGACACGGCGATTTCCTTCCGGGAAACTCAGAGGTCCAGCGCGCGACGCACGGCCGGCGCGTTTCGCCGGGAAACCGGCACCATCTCGTTCGGCCGGTCATCCATGACCAGAGACAGCTCGCCCTTGGGTCCGCGCTCGATCTCCCGGATGCGGCTGAGATTGACCACGTACCGGCGGTGCACCCGCAGGAAGCCGACATCCGCCAGCTCTCTGTCGAGCTTGTCGAGGCTCGGATAAGCGGCTCGCAATCGCCCCTGATCGGTGGAGAGCCATACGTCGTTTCCCTGTGATTCAGCGAAGGAGACTTCCGGCAGCCGCAGCAGCACCATCCGGTTGTCGCGCGTCGCGACCAGTCGGCGGGGCTGCACCCGAGGGTGCGCGGGCCCCTCCGCCTGGGGCAACTGCGCCCCGTCGGAGGCACCGAACGAGACCAGGTTCCCGATCAGGTGTCCTGACGAGAAGACGGGTCGGATGCTGATCGATGTCGGCTCGTCCGCGAGGGGGGCGAAGATCTGCGTCGAGCCGACCCAGTCAGGGTTGCGGACTGCCTGCCTGGTGGCACACCGGGCGGCTGCGATCAATTCCGGCAGCCCGGCGTTCCATCGCAGCGTGGGATCGACCGCCGGGGTCGATGCCGGGACCCCCAGGAGCATGCTTGCCATGTCGTCGGCTATCACCACCTTGCCCGCGGTGTCCACCGCGGCGAGCGCCGCACTGGAGCGTGTCCTGGCCCGGGTGTAGGCCGCTACCAACTCGGCGCCGTTGTCCCGGGCGCGCCTCTTCAGCGGGTGCTGGGTCATGGTGACCGCGTTCGCCAGCCAGCTTTCCGCGGACGCGGGAAGCGGGCTGCGCCAGCAGCAGATGTTCAGGACCGCGATCGGTTCCCTGGTCACCACGTCGCGCACCGCGATGCCCGCGCAGACCCAGTCGTGGAACGCCTGGCACCAGTGCTCCGCGCCCCTGATCGGTACCGGGCCGTGCGCCTCGAGCGCCGTGCCCATGCCGTTCGTGCCGACCGCACACTCGGACCAGCAGAACCAGGGCGCCAGATGGGATTCGCCGGCTCTGGCGAGCGTGGCTTGGTCGCCCCACTCGGCCAGGATCCGGCCAGTGGCATCGGCGACGGTGACGACGCCACCGAGGTTGCCCACTTCGTGTGCCACGGAGGCGGCACGAAAACCCAGCTCAGCGAATACGACATCGTGCTCGGGCGTACGGTCGGGCGCCGCGACGGCTACCGGAGCCTCTGTGAGGCGAGGATCGACCCGGTATTGCTCTCGGCTGCGATGCCAGGAGATCGCCACCAGGGGCCGGACACCCGGGACCTGATCCTCGCCCTGCACGAACCGTTCCCACGCCGCGAGCACGGTGCCGCTGCCCAGGTTCGCCGAGACGGGCTCGAGCCGATGTGCATCCCTCATGGTTCAGAACCGCCCTTGGTCCATCCCCAACGCCCGACGGCGAGCGCGGTCCGCGCCGGTCGCCGTTCGTCGCGGCCGGGCCTACAGCGGACCGGGCACTGCGTCGTGCGTCTTCCTTCCTCGTCACTCGTTCCAGGCCGTGTCACAGACCTGCACTCCCGCACCCCCACCCTAGGTACCGTTGTCGGGCTGCGCACGTCCCGCTCCGGGCCGCGTGTGCGAAATGTCGCTTCCTGGTCGGCCTTGGACAGCGCACCCGCGGGCCGCGGGCAAGGTGCGCGGCTCGCAGCAGTCGGTCCACCCGGTGGATCGGTACTCGGAGCCGCGAGGTCTGCACCCGCCCCCCTGGGCAAGCCCCTGCCCCCTCCCGCACCCTTCGATGGAGACCTGGACACCGCCGACTTCCTCTGATCCCCTTGATCCCCTGGGATCGGGAGGGGGTGCGAGGTGACGAACGTACGGGAACAGACCAGCTGGACCAGAACGCGGCTCGGGCGCTGCGGCCCACCCGTCGACCTGCTCACCGCCCGCTTCGACCGGCACGAGTACGCCCCGCACGCCCACGACGAGTTCACGGTCGGCGTGACCACCGGCGGCCTGGAGGCCATCGCGTACCGCGGCGGGCGCATCGTCTCCGGCCCCGGATCCATCGTCGTCCTCGAACCCGGCGAGATGCACACCGGAGGTCCGGCCGCCTCCGACGGCTACGCCTACCGCGCCCTGTACGCCACTCCCGCCCTGCTCACCGACGGCACCCACGGCATCGGTCTCCCGCACTTCCGCGAGCCGGTCCTCGACGACCCCGAGCTGGCCGGCGCCCTGCGCCGCGCGCACACCGAGGTCAGCGCCTGCCCCGACCCGCTGGAGGCGGAGTCCCGGCTGCCCTGGCTGCTCACCGCCCTCGCGCACCGCCACTCCACCGCCCGCGTGCACGCCTGCGCGGTCCCCGGAGCCGGGCGCATCGCCCTGGCCGTCCGCGACCGCCTCGCCGACGAACTGCTCGCCCCGCCCTCCCTCGCAGCCCTGGCCACCGACCTCGGCCTGTCCCGGTACCAACTGCTGCGCGCCTTCCGTACGACGATGGGGATACCGCCGTACGCCTGGCTCGCCCAGCACCGGGTCACCAGGGCCCGCGGCCTGCTGGAGGCCGGGCTGCGCCCCGCCGAAGTGGCCGGGCTCGTGGGCTTCGCCGACCAGGCCCACCTGACCCGATGGTTCCGCCGCGTCCTCGGGGTGACCCCGGCGGCGTACCGCAACAGCGTTCAAGACACCGGGCGCTGACCCGGCCGAGACTCGCCGCATGACTGCACGCGGCTGGTTCCTGTTCTCCCTGATGGGAGTGGTCTGGGGCATCCCCTATCTGATGATCAAGGTGGCGGTGGAGGAGGTGTCCCCGTCCGGGGTCGTCTTCGCCCGCTGCGCCCTCGGCGCGCTCCTCCTGCTGCCCTTCGCCCTACGGCAAGGAGGCCTCACCGGGACCGTCCGCGCCCACTGGCGCCCCCTGCTCGCCTTCGCGCTCATCGAGATCATCGGCCCCTGGTACACCCTGACCTCCGCGGAACGCCACCTCTCCAGCTCCACCGCCGGCCTGCTGATCGCGGGCGTCCCCATCGTCGGCGTGACACTCGCCAGGTTCTTCGGCGACACGGAACGCCTCGGCGCCCGCCGCCTCGTCGGCCTGGGGCTCGGCCTGGTGGGCGTGGGTGTCCTCACCGTCCCGCACCTGACCGGCGGCAACGCCCGTTCGCTGGCCGAGGTGCTGGTGACGGTCCTGGGCTACGCCATCGCCCCGCTGATCGCCGCCCGCCATCTGAAGCAGGTCCCGTCCCTCCAGCTCACCGCACTCTGCCTGACCCTGGCGGCACTGGTCTACGCCCCGGCCGCCGTGCTCACGCGGCCGGCCGAACTGCCCTCGGCCGGGGCCCTGACCGCCCTCGCGGGCCTGGGCGCCGTCTGCACGGCGGTCGCGTTCGTCGCCTTCCTGGAACTGATCAAGGAGGCGGGGCCGACCCGGGCGACCGTCATCACGTACGTCAACCCGGCGGTCGCGGTGACGGCCGGGGTGCTCCTCCTGGGCGAGTCCCTGACCGCGACGGTCCTGGCCGCGTTCGCCCTGATCCTCACCGGCTCGGTCCTGGCGACCGCGGCGGCGCCGAGGCCCCGTCCACGGCCGGTACCATGGTCGACACGGCAGACGAGCCGGGCGGACGGCCGCGTGGAGACCCCCTGACGGGGAGCTCCCCGAGGAACGTCCGGGCTCCACAGGGCAGGGTGATGGCTAACGGCCACCCGGGGTGACCCGCGGGACAGTGCCACAGAAAACAGACCGCCCAGCGCTCCGGCGCTGGGTAAGGGTGAAACGGTGGTGTAAGAGACCACCAGCGCCTGAGGCGACTCAGGCGGCTGGGTAAACCCCACCCGGAGCAAGGTCAAAAGGAAACACCCCGGTGTTTCTGCGCGGACGTTCGAGGGCTGCCCGCCCGAGTCCGCGGGTAGACCGCACGAGGCCGGCGGCAACGCCGGCCCTAGATGGATGGCCGTCTCCCCGGCCGCCGCGAGGCGACCGGGCGACAGAACCCGGCGTACAGCCCGACTCGTCTGCCGCTCTGTATTTCCGCGTGGCGGCCGAGCCCGGGCGGTCGAGGGCCGGGAGCTTCGTCCCCACCGGGGAACAGGCTGAGAGTCATCGTGCGCTCACCGGAACAAGAAGGAAGCAGGATCCACCTCGAGGCCTGCCTTCACATCGCCATCCTCACGCGGCGGCCGGCGGCCGGCGGCCGGCTGGACCCGATGGGCCGTGAGGGTGCCGTTGCGGGCTTGAGGGCCGGTGCCGTCGAGTGGAGGGGCCTGGCGGGGCGCACCATGGTAGGGGCGCGTACGGCGTGGGGTGTCTGGCAGGAGTTCGCCGGTGGCACATGGGCGGTTGCGGATCTACCTCGGGGCCGCTCCCGGGGTCGGGAAGACGTATGCGATGCTCGTGGAGGGGCAGCGGCTGCGGTCCCTGGGCGCGGATGTCGTCGTGGGTTTCGTCGAGCCCCATGGGCGTCGGCCGACCGCTGCCATGGCTGACGGGCTGGAGACGATCCCCCGGTGCACTCTGGTCCATCGCGGTGCGGCCTTCACCGAGATGGATCTCGACGCGGTGCTGGCCCGCCGCCCTCAGGTCGTGCTGGTCGACGAGCTGGCCCACAGTAACGTTCCGGGGGCCCGCAACGCCAAGCGGTGGCAGGACGTCGAGGAGTGCCTGGACGCCGGCATCGATGTCGTCACCACGCTCAACGTCCAGCACCTGGAATCCCTCAATGACGTGATCCGGCAGATCACCGGGGTCAGGCAGCGGGAGACTCTGCCCGACGAGGTGGCGCGCCATGCCGACCAGATCGAACTGGTGGACCTGCCGCCCGAGGTGCTGCGTCGCCGCATGGTGCATGGCGACATCTACCCACCGGACCGCATCGAATCCGCCCTCACCCACTACTTCAGGGTCGGCAACCTCACCGCACTGCGCGAACTGGCCCTGCTGTGGCTCGCCGACCGAGTGGAGGAGGGTCTGCAGCGCTACCGCGCCGAACACGGCATCTCTGCCCCCTGGGAGACCCGGGAGCGGATCCTGGTGGCCCTGAGCGGTGGTGCGGAGGGCGAGACCCTCATCAGACGCGCCGCGCGGATCAGCGCTCGTACCCCCGGCACCGAATTGCTGGCCCTCCATGTGGTCCCGGAGGATGGTCTCACCGGCATCGACCCTGTGGTGCTGGATGCCCAGCGCCTGCTTCTCGAGTCGCTCGGCGGTAGCTACCACCAGACCACGGGCGAGGACGTCGTCGATGCCCTGCTCCAGTTCGCCGAGGCGGAGAACGTCACTCAGATCGTGCTGGGCGCGAGCCGGCGCGGCCGCCTCGCCTCCTTTCTGGGAGCAGGCGTGGGCGAGCGGACGATCAAGGGGTCCGGCCGCATTGACGTGCACATCGTCACGCATGAGGAGGCGGCCGGCTCGGCTGCGCTCAGGCTTCCGCATCCCAGTCGTGGCATGGGCCCACGGCGGTACTGGTCCGCGCTGGCCGGCGCCGTGGTGCTGCTGCCCCTGCTGGCGCTCCTGCTGACCGTCCTGCGGGGCCACCTCGGTCTCTCCAGCGACCTGGTGGTCTTTCTCCTCGCCGTCGTGGTGGTCGCCCTGGTCGGTGGGCTCTACCCCGCTCTGTTCGCCGCCGTTGCGGCGGCACTGCTCGCCGATTACTACTTCACAGCACCGGTGCATTCGCTGGCCGTGGAGCGCGCCGACGAGGTCACTGCTCTCGTGGTCTTCGTCGCCACGGCGGCTCTCGTCGGCACTGCTGCGGGAGCGGCTGCGCAGCGTACGCACCAGGCCGTGCGCGCGACATCGGAGGCGCGGGTGTTGAGCCGCCTGGCTGCCGCCGTGATGCGTGGCCAGGATCTGCCGGCGCTGCTCGAGCAGATCCGGGAGTCTTTCGGCCTGGCCTCGATCAGCCTGCTGGAGAGGGATCCGGAAGCATCTTTCGTGCCCCGCTGGTACGTGGTCGCCAGTGCCGGGGAGCGGCCGCCGGAAAGACCAGGTGCGGCGGATGTGGAAAGCCCGGTCGGCGACCGTCTCACGCTCGCCGCCCGCGGCTCAGCACTGAGTACGGAGGACCGACGCGTTCTCGCCGCGTGCGCCGCCGAACTGGGGCCGGCTCATGCCAGGGGGCGGATCGCCGGGCTGTCCGGTGGCGCGGACGTTCTCGCCGACGCCGAGCGCACCCGGGCATCTCTGCTTCTGGCAGCGGGCCGGGACTTGCGTGCTCCGCTGCACACTGCCGAGGAGTCGCTCCTGCGCTTGGGGCGTCGGCGTGTCGGTGAGCCGGCTCCGGAAGAGGCGCAGCTTTTGGACACTGCCCGCGCGGCCGTGCACCGCGCGGCGCAGTTGGTCACCGATCTCGATGACCTGAGCCGTCTGCATGCCGGGGCCCTCGATCTGTATCTCCGCCCGGTCGACCTCAGCGAGGTGCTGGGCGCCGCCCTGGACGACCTCGGGCCCGGAGGCCACTCGATCGTTCTGCGCCTGCCGGAACGGCTGCCCGATGTGATCGCCGACGCTGTCCTCCTCACCCGCGCCCTGACCGCCCTCGGGGCCGACGCGCTGCGGCACAGCCTGCCGGACCGGCCCCCCGTCTTCACCGCCGAGGTCCGCGGCGACCGCCTGGAGATCCGGGTGGAGGACGGGATGCCGGGGCGGGGCCCGGAACCGGGCATCACCGCCACCCGGGCATCGGGGAGCAGGGGTGACAGTCTGGCGCTGCGGCTGTCGCGCGACCTGGCCGAGGCCATGGACGGGTCCCTGGAGACGGCCACAGAGGGGGCCGCCTTCTCGGTGACGCTCACACTGCCGAGCGCCGCGCCCGGCGGCAGCGCGACATCCGGTCTCGCCGAGTGAATCCCCGTGTTCAACCGTCACCCGATCGGCCCGCGGAGCGTCAGGGCACCCGCAAAGCAAACCGATATAGCGTCAGAAATGACTCATCTCCCCACCGGCCGGGAGGGCCGAACGGTCCCGCCCCTGATGACTCTGCGGGGTGCCTGGCACATGTCCGACGTCGCGTTCATCGGTCTCACCGTTGTGGTGTTCGCCCTCATCGGCCTGGCTGCCAGGGGGGTCGGGCGTCTGTGAGCCTGGAAAACATCGTTGGTCTGATCGTTGCCGTGTGCCTCGTGATCTATCTGGTCGTCTGCCTGATCTTCCCCGAGAGGTTCTAGGAGACAGCCCCGATGAACGACACCCTCGCGGGCTGGCTCCAGGTGCTCGCCCTGGTGGCCGCGCTCGGTCTTTCGTATCGGCCACTGGGTGATTACACGGCCCGGGTCCTGACCACCGATCGCCATGGGCGGGCTGAACGCCTGGTCTACCGGGCAGGTGGAGTGAACGCCGACATCGATCAGACGTGGCCGGCCTATCTGCGCAGCCTCCTGGCCTTCTCCGCGGTGTCGGTACTGTTCCTGTACGCGTTCCTGCGTCTGCAGAACCATCTCCCGCTGTCGCTGGGGATGAAGCCGGTCACCACGGACCAGTCCTTCAACACTGCGGCATCCTTCGTCACCAACACCAACTGGCAGTCGTACTCCGGCGAGTCGACCATGGGACATCTGGTCCAGATGGCGGGCCTCGCCGTACAGAACTTCGTCTCCGCTGCCGTGGGCATCGCCGTCGTCGCCGCACTGATCCGCGGATTCACCAGGAAGAAGACCGATCGAGTCGGGAACTTCTGGGTGGACCTGACACGGATCGTGCTGCGCGTTCTGCTGCCCTGTGCGTTCGTCTTCGCGATCGTTCTGGTGGCCTCCGGGGTCGTTCAGAATTTCCACGGAATCCACGACATCACCACCCTCGCGGGCGGGCACCAGCGCCTGCCCGGCGGGCCGGTCGCCTCCCAGGAGGCCATCAAGCAACTGGGAACCAACGGCGGTGGTTTCTACAACGCGAACTCCGCACACCCCTTCGAGAACCCCAACGCCTTGACCAACCTGATCGAGATCTACCTCATGCTGGTCATCGCGTTCTCACTGCCGCGGACTTTCGGGACCATGGTCGGCGACAACCGCCAGGGTTACGCGATCGTCGCCGTGATGGCGTTGATCTGGGGTGCCTCGGTCGCCATCGTGACCGCCAACGAGCTGCACAGCGTCAGCAGCGCGGCCGGTCACGCGGCCGGCGCCATGACGGAGGGCAAGGAGACGCGGTTCGGGATCTGGGCCTCGGCGCTGTTCGCCGTGTCCACCACCCTCACGTCGTGCGGAGCGGTCAACTCCTTCCACGACTCGTACACGCCCGGCGGCGGCGGAATGCTGATCTTCAACATGATGCTGGGGGAGATCGCGCCCGGCGGCACCGGCTCCGGGCTCTACGGGATCCTGATCCTCGCGCTCATCACGGTCTTCGTCGCCGGCCTGATGGTCGGCCGTACGCCCGAGTACCTGGGCAAGAAGCTCCGGGGCCGGGAGATGAAGTTCGCTTCGCTCTACATCCTGACCACACCGGCGCTCGCGCTGGCCGGTGCCGGCCTGGCGATGGCGTTCCCGGGGGAGAGAGCGGCCATGCTCAACTCCGGTCCGCACGGCTTCTCCGAGGTCCTGTACGCCTTCGCGTCGGCCGCGAACAACAACGGCTCGGCGTTCGCGGGGCTGAGCGTGAACACCGTCTGGTACAACACCGCGCTCGGCGTGGTGATGCTCGTCGGCCGGTTCCTGCCGATGGTGTTCGTCCTGGCGCTCGCCGGCTCGCTCGCCGGGCAGCAGCACGTTCCGGTCACCGCGGGCACCCTGCCCACGCACCGGCCGCAGTTCGTCGGGCTGTTGACCGGGGTCGTCCTCATCGTCGTCGGCCTGACGTACTTCCCCGCCCTCGCGCTCGGCCCTCTCGCGGAGGGGCTGCACTGATGTCCACGACCGCCGCTCCCGCTCCCGCTCCCGTCCCGCCGCGCGGCGGGCGTCCGCAGCAACGGGTCTCGGGCGGACTGCTCGATCCCAAGCAGCTTCTGGTGGCGTTTCCCGATGCGCTGCGCAAGCTGGATCCGCGCTCGATGTTCCACAACCCCGTGATGTTCGTGGTGGAGGTCGGGGCGGTCCTGACCACGCTGTCGGCCATCAGGACACCCAGTGTCTTCGCCTGGGTGATCACGGCGTGGCTCTGGCTGACGTCCCTCTTCGCCAACCTCGCCGAAGCCGTGGCCGAGGGACGCGGCAAGGCCCAGGCGGAGACTCTGCGCCGCACCAAGACGATGGCGACGGCCCGCCGTCTCATCGACTGGAGGCCGGGCGCGACCGACACCGCGGAGGAGGAAGTTCCGGGCGTCGCCCTCCGTGTGGGCGATCACGTCGTCGTCGAGGCCGGGCAGACCATCCCCGGCGACGGGGATGTGGTCGAGGGCATCGCGAGCGTCGACGAGTCGGCCATCACGGGCGAGTCGGCGCCGGTGATCCGCGAGTCGGGCGGCGACCGGTCGGCCGTCACGGGCGGCACGAAGGTGCTCTCGGACCGGATCGTCGTGAAAATCACCTCAAAGCCGGGAGAGACCTTCATCGACCGGATGATCGCACTCGTGGAAGGCGCCGCACGGCAGAAGACGCCGAACGAGATCGCACTCAACATCCTGCTGGCCTCCCTCACGATCATCTTCCTGATCGCGGTGGTGACCCTGCAGCCCTTCGCCCTCTTCGCGGGGGCCGAGCAGACCATCGTCATCCTCGTCGCCCTCGTCGTGGCCTTGATCCCCACGACGATCGGAGCGTTGCTGTCGGCGATCGGAATCGCGGGCATGGACCGGCTGGTGCAGCGCAACGTGCTGGCGATGTCCGGACGCGCGGTGGAGGCCGCGGGCGACGTCAACACCCTCCTGCTCGACAAGACGGGCACCATCACCCTCGGCAACCGCCAGGCCGCCGAGTTCCTGCCCGCGGACGGGGTGGGCGTCGAGGAACTCGCGGACGCCTCCCAACTGTCGTCGATCGCCGACGAGACGCCCGAGGGCCGCTCGATCGTCGTCCTCGCCAAGCAGCAGCACGCGCTACGCGGCCGTGGCGAAGGAGAACTGGCCCAGGCACAGTTCGTCCCCTTCACCGCGCAGAGCCGGATGAGCGGTGTCGACCTCAACGACCCCCACGAGAGCCGGTCCCTGCGCAAGGGTGCGGCAACGGCGGTGATGCGCTGGGTCCGTGACCACGGCGGCCACCCCATGGCAGAGGTCGGCTCCATCGTCGACGGCATCTCCGCGAGCGGCGGCACCCCGCTGGTCGTCGGCGAGGTGACCCGGCGCGGCGGCCCGCCCGTCGCCCGCGTGCTGGGCGTCATCCACCTCAAGGACGTCGTCAAGGAAGGCATGCGCGAACGCTTCCAGGAACTGCGCCGGATGGGCATCCGCACCATCATGATCACCGGCGACAACCCGCTCACCGCCCGCGCCATCGCCCAGGAGGCAGGCGTGGACGACTTCCTGGCCGAGGCCACCCCCGAGGACAAGATGGCCCTGATCCGGCGCGAACAGCAGAGCGGCAAACTGGTCGCGATGACCGGCGACGGCACGAACGACGCCCCGGCGCTCGCCCAGGCAGATGTCGGCGTGGCCATGAACACCGGTACCTCGGCCGCCAAGGAGGCCGGGAACATGGTGGACCTGGACTCCAACCCGACCAAGCTCATCGAGATCGTCGAGATCGGCAAGCAACTGCTGATCACCCGTGGCGCGCTCACCACCTTCTCGATCGCCAACGACGTCGCGAAGTACTTCGCGATCATCCCGGCGATGTTCGCGAGCGTCTACCCCGGCCTGGACAAGCTCAACATCATGCGCCTGCACAGCCCGACCTCGGCGATCACCTCCGCGATCGTCTTCAACGCGCTGATCATCATCGCCCTGATCCCGCTCGCTCTGCGCGGCGTGCGCTACCGGCCCTCCTCCGCCGCGAACCTGCTCAGCCGCAACATCTGGATGTACGGGCTCGGCGGCCTGGTGCTGCCGTTCCTGGGCATCAAGCTGCTCGACCTCTTCATCCAGTTCATCCCCGGCCTGCGCTGACAGACAGCCCGACGAGAGAAGAAAGGGATCTCACCGTGCGCGCCATCCTCCCGCCCGTACTCCAGCACCATCTGGTGGCCCTGCGCATGCTGCTGGCGTTCACCGTGATCACCGGCATCGCCTACCCGCTGCTCGTCACCGTCATCGCCCAGGCCGGCCTGTCCCACCAGGCCAACGGCTCCCTGCTGACAACGAACGGCACACCGGTGGCCTCCAGCCTGATCGGCCAGAACTTCGCCCTGCCCACGAAGAATCCCCACGGCGCCCAGGAGCCGCTGCGCCCCGACCCCAAGTGGTTCCAGCCCCGCCCGTCCGCGGGTGGCTACGACCCCCTGAACTCCGGCGCCTCCAACCTGGGCCCGAACAACCCCGCCCTGATCAAGACCATCAAGGGCCGCCGAGCCGCCGTCGCCGCCTTCGACGGGGTCCCGTCCTCGTCCGTCCCCGCGGACGCCGTCACCGCCAGCGGCTCCGGGCTCGACCCGGCGATCTCCCCGGCGTACGCCTACGAACAGGCCGGCCGCATCGCGAGAGCCCGCCATGTCGACCCCGCCAAGGTCAGGGCGCTGATCGCACAACACGTCCAGGGACGCGTACTGGGTTTCCTGGGGCAGAAACGCGTCAACGTCGTCGAACTCAACCACGACCTGGCCAGGCTGACGTGACCGGAATGCGCGTCTGCCGACGCGACGGCGGCCGAAACGGGCACGAGGACGTGGAGCCACGGCTGTTCTTGCGTGGATCGCAGCGCTGGGCAGCGTGTTCGCCATCCTTGTGGGGCCCATGGCTTGCGCCAGGCTCGGGGAGTGAGAGCCAGGGGCGTCTTCGTCGTGCCGCTCTCGGTGACGGTGACGGTGACGGTGACGGTGACGGTGACGGTGACGGTGACGGTGACCGTGACCGTGCTCGCCGTCGCGACTGCGCGGCAGTGAGAGACCCGTGCCGAGTTCTCGGTAGCGCCTCGTGCGGGCGGAGTGATCCGAGGCCGCGGCTGGGCGCCGGCAGTGCAGGCATATCGGCCGCCGGGGACACGGGCTCGGCCGACGGGCCCGCGCCGTCAAGCGAGGGCGCGACCGGCCGTGTCGAGTGCCGCCCCGACCTGGTCGGCCAGGGTCACCGCGACCAGACGTGCGGCCGGCGGGGGTGCCGACCCGGGCGCGGGCTGGAGCAGGAACCGGCCGTAGAAGCGTCCGTCGCCCGGGTGGGCGCGGAGCCGACCTCCAGGGTCGGCAGGCCCCTGATGCGGTCACTTTGCTGCAGCGCGAGCCGGCGTTTGCGGAGACCGGGGTACGTGGCGTCCTTCCGCGCGATCTCGTCGCACCCTTCGGGAGGGGAGGGGAGGACGACCCACCCATGGACTCCAGCGGTCACCAACACGCGGTAGAGGTTGGCGCCCGCGAAATGGGATATGAACGGCCGTCAAGAGCCATGGATTTATGGGTTATTGGGGGTGGGGGGCGAGTAGGGTGTCGGTGATGTTGACATCGCCTCTCTTTCTGCCCGGAACTGGCGTGGGTCTGTCCGTTTGCGGCGCTGTGGAGGCCGCGACGGTCGTCAAGGGCTGGGCGTAGGAGCGAAGGGGATGTGAGAGGCCGGTGCTGTCCGGTATTCCTGAGCGGCAGGCGGACCAGGGCTCCGGGCGTATGATCGCCGGCCGTTATCTGCTGCACGACATCCTCGGCAGGGGCGGTATGGGCACCGTATGGCGGGCCCACGACCAGCTGTTGGACCGTCAGGTCGCCGCCAAGGAACTGCACATCGCCACCGACGGCGACGAGGACCACCGGGTACGCATGCGTCGTGCGGTCCGTGAGGCGCGTGCCGTCGCCCGGGTGCCGCACCCCCATGTGATCGGGGTGCACGATCTGGTCGAGCACGAGGACCGGCTCTGGATCGTCATGGAGCTCGTGCAAGGTCCCTCGCTCGCCGACCGCGTGGCCCGGTCCGGGCCCCTCACCCCGCAGCACACGGCCGCCATCGGCCTCCAACTGCTCGGCGCGCTCAAGGCCGTTCACGATGCCGGGACCCTGCACCGCGACGTCAAACCGGCGAACGTCCTGCTCCGTCCGGACGGTGGCGCCGTGCTCACCGACTTCGGCATCGCCGCCCTGGACGGCGGCGAGTTCCTCACCTCCACCGGTCAACTCGTGGGCTCCATCGAGTACATGGCGCCGGAGCGGGCGCTGGCGCAGGAGTCCGGACCGGCGTCCGACCTGTGGTCGCTGGGCGCGACCCTGGTCACGGTCTGCGGTGGGCAGTCCCCCTTCCGCCGGCCCGCCTACCCGGCGACCTTCCACGCGGTCGTGTACGACGAGGCCGTGCTCCCGGAGCGGCTGGGCCCGCTCCGTCCCGTCGCCGAGGCCCTGCTGCGCAAGGGGCCGGGCGAGCGTCCCACCGCCGCGGACGTGTCGGCCGCGTTGCGGCGGGTCGCGGCGGGGGAGACGGACATCGATCCGCTGCCCGCGGCCGACCCGCGTACGTACCAGCCGACGACGAGCACCGTGAGCGCGGCCGGGCCCATGGGCGGCCCGATGAACGACGCGGTCACCGTCACCGGCCTTCACCGGCAGCCCGCCCGGGCGGGGGACACCCTTCTTGTGCCCGCGGGCGGAACCGCGGGCGGAATCGGGGGCACCACGGTCCACCCCGCCCTTCCGGTGCCCGCGAGCCGGCCGAGGCGCAGGAAGTGGCCGGGACCGGTGATCGCCGGTGTCGCCGTGCTCGCCGTGGGGGTGGGTGGTGGGCTGTTCCTCGTGGGCGCGCCGCCGTTCCAGGCCACGGAGCAGGGGCAGGAGAAGCAGGCGAACGACCGGGGGCAGGAAAAGGCGAACGACCGGGCGGACGGCCAGGAGCAGGGGCAGGGGCAGGAGAAGGGGACGGAACTGCCCGTGGTGACCTCCGTCGTGCAGGCCGTGGGGTCCGACGTGGGCTGGCAACCGGTGGAGAAGGCGGTGGTCCGGGAGGGCGACAGCGTCACCGTGAGGTTCCAGGAGGGCGGGTGGTCGGTCGACCGTGAACAGATGCCCATGACGGGGCCAGCCGGCTACGACGCGGAGAACGACCGGCTACTGGGGTTCGCCGAGCACTGCAAGGTCGCCCCGGAGGCACCGTTCGGCACCCTGCTGACGCGACTGTCCGGCAAGGACGCCGCGCCGGTCCTCGCCGTCGGAGACGCCGTCACCTTCCAGGCGGCCGGCGACGGAGTGGTGGAACTACGTATCAACGACGACGAAGGCTGTCTCCACGACAACGAGGGCGAACTGACCGTGTCAGTGGAGGTCACCCACACCCCGTGACGGGCGAGGTCCCGCCGACCGCTCCCGCCCGTCAGCTCCGTGCCCTGGGACAGGTCACCCGAAGGAAGTGCGGGTCACAGCGCGGCCCGAACGACGAGGAACGCCTCGAACGGCGCTCGCCAACGGCTCCCCGATCGGGCCGCGGCGTTGGAATCCGGTGCCGGGCCACCTGCGTACCGGGACGGCCACGGGCACACGACCCCTGTGGCCGGGCGGTCCCGTGTGCCGCGACCTCACGACAGCACGTTCGAACCGCTCTCGGAATACCGCCGCTTCAAGCCCTGGGTGACCGGCTGAAGCCCTCCGTGTTCGTCCGGTCGCAGACCGTAGAGTGCGGGGCGGCAGTGGGGCCGGGGAGGACCGTGACGAGAGTGTGGGGATACGGGAGCGCCGATGAAACCGTTGGACACCAATGCGGACCCGCGTGTGGTGGGGCCGTTCGAACTGCTCGCCCGGCTCGGCGCGGGCGGTATGGGCGTCGCCTATCTGGCGCGCGAAATCCCGCTGGACGGTCTCTCCGACGAGATGGTCGCGGCCTACCGGCTGGTCGAACCCGACCATGATCGTGGCCGTGACGAGGCGGCCGACCCGTCGCGGCTCGTCGTCGTGAAGATGATCCAGCCGAACCTGCTGGACCGGTGGCAGTCCCGGGAGCGGTTCGCGCGGGAGATCGACGCCGTCCGCGCGGTGGTCAGCGACCGGGTTCCGGCGCTGCGTGCGGCGGACCCGGAGGCGGGTGAGCCGTGGTTCGCCATGGACTACATCGCCGGGCCGTCGCTGCACACCATGGTGAAGGAGGCCGGCCCTCTACCCGTCGGGCCGTGCGCGGCGCTCGGCCTGGCCCTCGTGGACGCGTTGGCCGCCATTCACGGTACGAGGCTGCTGCACCGCGACCTCAAACCGAGCAACGTCGTGCTCGGTCCGGACGGGCCGGTGGTGCTGGACTTCGGCCTGGCGGTCCTGGCCGAGCGCCAGTCCAGTCAGGCGCTCACGCGGACCGGCGACCGCCTGGGCACGCGTCCCTACATGCCCGTCGAGCAGCTGCGGGACACCAAGCACGTCGAGGCGCCGGCCGACGTCTACGCCCTCGGCGCCACCCTCTTCTTCGCGCTGACGGGCCGGGCACCGTATCCCTACATGCCGTTGATGGTCCCCCCGATGTGGGGAGGCGTCGACCCGGCCTTTCTGCCGCTGCTGGGTCGGGTGATCGTCGACGAACCGCTCCGGCGTCCGGCTCTCGACGGTGTGCGGGAGAGCTTGTCCGCCCTGCTCGCCGATGCGGGTCTGACCGTCGAGCAGGCGGCGGCGCAACTCCGGGAGCGGGTCGCCGCCGCCGGTCTGACGCCGGTGCTGCCGCCCGAGGCGCTCGTCGGCCGTGCCGATCCCGTCGTACGGGAGTTGGCGCAGAAGGCGGTCGACGAGGGCGAGGCGCCGGACGCGCCCTGGGCGGAGGGCGACCCGGGCTTCTATGGCGTCGTCGCCGCGGAGGAGATCGAGTGGGCCGGCGGGTGGGCGGACAGCCATGCCGGCCACCCGCTCACGCTCCTGGACGACGGCCAGGGGTGGGCGTCCACGGCATCGACCATCCCGCTGCCCGCCTCCGAGCACCGGCCGGGTGCCGGACCCGCCGTCGGCCAGCCCTTCCTGCCTCCGCAGACCGGGAGGCTCCGACGGTCCCGGTGACCCGGTGGCCCGGTGACCCGGTGAACCCGGCAGAGCCGACGGCGGACACCGCCCCGGGTCTCTCACCGACCTCACCGACCTCATCAACGACACCGGCCGCGCCGGCGGCGCACGGTGTCGACAGGTGGCTCCATCAGACGGGTCACACGGGCGATGTGCGCGTGGGAACGTCCGCGGGCGGTGTCCGGGGCGACTCGCCGATGGCGGGTGAACACCGCGAAGGGAAGGCTGTCGGGGCAGGCGGCCGGTCAGGGCAGGGGGGTGCGGTGCAGGTTGATGAGCAGACGCCAGACCCGCTGCGCGATCTCGGTGGGTGTGGCCTCGATGAGGCCGTGCAGCCAGTCGGCGAGAACTCCGGCGAAGGTCGCGGCCACGGCCGAGGCGACCAGGTCCGGCTCCGGTGCACCGGCCAGGGCGCGCTCGGTGTGGCTACGGGCGCGCAGATCCTGGTGGAGTACATGGCCGAGAGGGCCGCTGCCGCCCGGGCGCAGCAGTTCCCGGTAGAGCCCGGCGTGCGGGGCGAGACGGTCGAAGAAGGCAAACAGGGCGGGCGGAGGGGCCTCGGGATCGGGTGTGCCGCGCCATGCGTGCAGGGCGTCCACGGCTTCGCGGACGATATCGGCGCAAACGTCGACGGCGAGCGCCTCCAGGTCGGCGTAGTGGAGGTAGAAGGTGGCGCGGCCGACTCCCGCCCGGCGCACCAGGGCGGCAACGCTGACCTCCGCCAACGGGCGGTGGGCACACTCATCGAGCAGCGCCCGGCCCAGCTTGGCCCGCGTCCGTGTCGTGCGGGGATCCGCTTGCCCGGCAGTCACCGGGCAAGCAGAACGGCGGTGAGTGCCAGGGCCCCGGGCGCTGCCTGGGCCATGAGGATCCGCCGGTTGGTGGTGAGTCCGCCGTACAGCCCGGCGATGAGCACGCAGCTGAGGAAGAAGACCTGGACCCGGAACCCGGTCGGATCATCTGCGATCAGAGCCCAGATCAGCCCGGCGGCCAGGAACCCGTTGTAGAGGCCCTGGTTCGCGGCGAGCGGGGCAGTGGCACGGGCCATGGCCGCGTCAAAGCCGGAGAGCTTGCGGCCCGGCCTCCTCTCCCACAGGAACATCTCCAGAACCAGGAAATATGCATGCAGCGCGGCCACCAGCCCCACCAGCACGTTCGCAGTCGTCTCCACCAGGTATCCCCACCCTCAGACATCATGGACAGATGTCCACCATACATGGACACCTGTTCATGATGTCTGAGCGGGGCGACAGCCGCCGCCGTATCCGCGTCCACTGCATCGTGTCCACCGCAAGAAGGAAATGCGGGTCGCCTGCAAGGAGTTCGCCCGATGCCTGCGCGCGGTCGGCCGGGGGCCCGGTGACACCGGCCCTCCGGGCGACGTCTGAAGCTGATCGGGCATCCCGCGCGCGTGAGAGCCCCGCCGGCCCCTTCGGGACGGCGGGGCTCTCACGGCTGTGCGTGTGTCAGACGCTCCGCTCCGACAAGGCCGACGATCCGACGAACCCTGTCCACGCGTCACGCGACACCGTGAGGACGGGCCCGGCGGTGGCCTTGGAGTCCCGGACGTGCACCGCGGCCGTGGCGGTCGCGACCTCTACGCAATCGCCGCCCTCGGTTCCGCTGTAGCTGCTCTTGAACCAGGCGAGGCCGGAGGAGACGGTCGAGGACTCAGCGTTGTTCATAGCGATCCCAGCACCCCTTCGATGAACTCCGTTGACTCTTGCGGACTGAGAGCCTGTGATCGGATGATCCCATAACGAGCGGCGGCCATAACCCCTCGTTCCGGGTCGGTTTGCAGGGAGCCGATTCCTTCTGCCTCGGCGTACACGAACTTCTTGCCGTCCCTGCGAGTGACGACGGTGAAGGGCCCGTTGACGCCCGGGTTGTCCTCGCGATCGATCGGCATGATCTGGATCTCGACGTTGCGCTTCTGGCCGATCAGCAGCAGGTGTTCCAGTTGTCCGCGAAGCACGGACCTGCCGCCGTACGGACGCCGCAGGATCGACTCGTCGAGCACGAAACTGAGCAAGGGCGTGGGGCGGCGGTCGAAGATGTCCTGCCGGGTCAGCCGTGCCGCTACCCGCTGTTCGATGGTCTCCTCGTCCAGGGGGGGACGCCTCACGTTGAGCAGGGCTCGCGTGTAGTCCTCGGTCTGGAGCAGGCCCTTGACCACCATCGTGTCGTAGGCGACGAGCTCGATGGCCTCCTTCTCCAGGGCCGCCATCCCCTGGAAGAACACCGGATACTGAGCCCGCTCCACCTCCTCCTTCCACAGGCGCAGCAGCCCGCCCGCGTTCAGGATCTCGTCCGCGCGGTCGATGGTCGACGGGGACGGGATTCTGCGGCCCTGTTCGAAGGAGGCGACGGTGGAGGCCGAGTAGCCGAGGCGGTTGCCGAACTCCTGGCGGTCCAGGCCCTCCCTCAGCCGGAGTGTCTTCAGGCTCTGCCCGAAGGCGGTGACCACACCCTTTGCCGCGCCGTCCTCCGGTCGCCGTGCACCGCCACCGTCGCCGGCCTCCCACCCGTCCCCGAGACTCACGACCGATGTTGTGGTCACCATCCCGCCACCGCCACCGGGGACCGCCCTCGTTCCCGTCGCGCCGTCCGCACCCGTGCGTTCCGTCATGGATCACCGCCTCCTCTGCAACAACGCCCCGCCCGGGTCCGCCGTCACGCAGCGCGCTTCGTACCGGTGGAGGCACCACGCGTACAGACGGTTCGCGTCGGTGCGTCACAGTTGCGGCTCTCGTGCTCTGTCCGCTCTCGAGGAGGTGAGGTCCCGCCCGAGGCTGTCCAGTGATGCTCCGGCCCCGCTCGTCCATCGCGTGCGTCCCCCGGCGACGACCCGACCAGCGGTAATTCATATGACGGATCAAGGGAGTTGGGATAGGTTCCTCCTGTTCGAAGGGGGACCAGTGACCAGGCTGAACCAGATCATCGCTGTCGAAAAGGGCGTCAAGAGCAAGGCCGTTCAGGACGTCAACGGGGCGCACCAGAAGGTGCAGAAGCCGGCACTGCTGGCCGGGATCTCGCGTACGTACCAGCCGAAGGACGAGGAGGGCGAGCAGTTGCCGCCCGAGTCCACGCGGGTGCAGGTGCAGGGCGAGGACGTGCTGCGCGAGATGGCTGCCTCGCTGACCCGGCTGTTCGACGTGACGGCGACCAAGGACTGGGCGAACTGCACGGCCCGCGCGGACGTCACCGTCGAGGGCCGGACCATCCTCGCCGAAGTCCCGGTCGGCTACCTCCTCTTCCTGGAGAAGCAGCTCACCGATCTGCACGCCTTCGTCCGGAAGCTTCCCACGCTCGACGCCGCCGAGTCCTGGTCCCACGACCCCTCCACGGACTGGTGGAAGACGGACCCGGTCCGCACGATCCGTACGAAGAAGGTCCCCCGCAACCACGTCAAGGCCGAGGCGACCGAGAAGCACCCGGCGCAGGTCGAGGTGTACTACGAGGACGTGCCCATCGGGTACTGGACGACCGTGAAGTTCTCCGGCGCGCTTCCGGCGCGGCGGGTGAACGAGCTGGTGGAGCGGGTCGAGAAACTCCAGCAAGCGGTCAAGTTCGCCCGCGAGGAGGCCAACGCCACCGAGATCACCGACCAGCGGGCCGGCGACGCGGTGTTCGGCTACCTGTTCGGCTGACGCCGGCCGGTAGCCTCCATGATCGCCCCCGCGTACGAGCGCGGGGGTGCGCGAACAGCGCGGGCCGGACTGAGGACCGGTTCGCGCGACGAGCGCAAGCTGAAACTGACGTTCAGCCTGAAGGAACGGCGTTCCGCACGTGAAGGCCGTATCAATCTCAGACTCTCGCTCCAGTCTCAGCATCGCTGCCGATCGCCGGAACGACCGGGGAAGGACGATTGCCGTCGGATGCGAGTTCAATTCTCGCCTGCACCTCTGCCTGGTGCGGTAGTTCAAAGGAAGAACACGACGGCTTGATGACTGATCCTTCCTCTTAAACGCGTCGGCGTGCGCAATGAGGTGGCATCCCCAGGGGCCCGGGAGCTGGATACGACTCCCGGGCTCCGTCACGTCCGGGGACCATCGGCGGTCCGATCCTGGGCGCGATCGTGCTGATCGCCGACCTCGCCGACCTCGCCGACCTCCTCGGACAGCTTCAGGACGCGCAGCAGCAGGGCTTCTTGGCCGACGACCGCGCGGTGGGTGTTCAGCCAGGCGTGCAGGCCGTCGACAGAATCCCAGAGACCGCCGGACGGCGGGGAAGGGGCAGAGGGGGAGGAGGCGAGCGCGGGTGCGCTCTGGACCGGCATCGGCATCGGCATCGGCATCGGGCTCGGATCGCTCATCGGCAGACTCTGGCACAGGGCGCCGACAATGCCCGGCCCCCGGCCCTCCGGGTGGCGTCCGACCGCCGAAGGCATGCTGGCCGTCAGTCGAACAGAGCCTCCTGCTCGCCCTCCCGCGCCTTGCGCAGGCGCCGGCTGCGCGCCCCCACGACCACCGCCGTTGCCGCCGCGGTCGAGGCGAAGGCCGCGACGACCATCCAGTCCCGGTCGGCCGAGTGGCCGAAGACGTGGTCCAGCGAGAGGCGGCCGGGTCCGGTGACGGCGAGGCCGGCCGCCGTCAGCCCCAGGAGGGCGGCATGCTCGTAGCCGCCCTCCTGGTTGAAGAAGCCGTTGGGCGCGTGCACGGCCGCCGCGCCCGCCATCGCACCGGCCGCCGCCGCACCCGCCGCCGGGGTGGCGAGGCCGAGCGCGAGCAGCGCGCCGCCGCCCGCCTCCGCGAGGCCCGCCGCCGTGGCGCTGGCCTTGCCCGGTGTGTAGCCGATGGTCTCCATGAACTGGCCGGTGCCCTCGATCCCGCCACCACCGAACCAGCCGAACAGCTTCTGCGCGCCGTGTGCCGCCAGTGCCCCGCCCGTTCCCAGCCGGAGCAGCAGCAGGCCCAGATCACGTCGGTCGTAACAGGTCACGTCGTCTCCCGGTCCCCGAGCAGTCCCAGTGGCAGTGGCAGTGGCACTCGCAGTCGCTTGGCGTGACCACCGTCGCACCCCTGCGCCCGGCCCGGCCTGCAGCCGTCCGCCGTTCGGGTGGTGCGGCTGGCGCCGTGCGGCGGCCGGGAGGACGCTGACGGACATGACGTTTCAGCAGATTCTTGCGAGGAACCCCAGGGCTTCGGCCCTGGGAGGAATCGCATCTGCGTGGTCGCGGCGCGGAGCGCCGCGGCATCGCTCGTGCGGGCTCGGTCGTGAAGCGGCCAAGTGTCGTGTTCCGGCGGAGCCGTGCTGTGCCGGTGGTGGGTTCACTCGGCCGGGTGATGGTTGGTGAACGTACGGTGGCTGGTCGTATGTGTGTGTAGGTTCGGTGATCGTGAAGCTGATGGTGCAGGTCAAGCTGCTGCCGACGCCGGTGCAGGCGGCGGCGCTGGAGGCGACTCTGCGGGCCTGCAACGAGGCGGCGACCTGGGCGAGCGAGGTCGCTTTCGAGAAAGACGTGAAGAGGAACTTCGCGCTGCGTGAGCACACCTACACCGAGATCAAGGCCCGGTGGAACCTGGGTGCGCAGGCCGCCCAGCACGTGATCAAGAAGGTGTGCGACGCGTACGGCACGCTGACGGCCAACCTGAGGGCCGGGAATCTGGGCGGGCCGGGCTCGAAACGTTACCGCAGGGCGGTGGAGAAGCCGGTCGCCTTCCGTCCGCAGGGCGCGCAGCCCTACGACGACCGCATGCTGTCCTGGCAGACCGGTCGGCGCCGGGTCTCGATCTGGACGACCGCCGGGCGGCTGAAGGACGTGGCGTTCACGGCCTCACCGGAGCAGATGGCGACCCTGGCCCGGTACCGCAGGGGTGAGTCCGACCTGCTGCGGCGGGACGGCATGTGGTTCCTGAACGCCACCTGCGACGTTCCCGAAGCGCCGCCGAACACCGCTGCGGTGGATTTCCTCGGTATCGACCTGGGCATTGTCAACATCGCCACCACCTCGGACGGCGAGATCATGGCCGGGCGAGAGCTCAACCGCATCCGTACCCGGGAGCGCACGCTCCGCACCAAGCTACAGAGGAAGAACACCCCGTCCGCCAGGCGCCGGCTGAGGAAACGGCGGCGCAAAGAGGCGCGGCGGGCCAAAGACATCAATCACAAGATCGCGAAACGTGTGGTGGCCGAGGCAGAACGCACCGGTCGCGGAATCGCCCTCGAAGAACTCACGGGCATCCGCGGACGGGTACGGCTTCGCAAGCCTCAACGGGCCACCCACTCTAGCTGGGCCTTCGCCCAGCTGGGGCAGTTCATCGCGTACAAGGCCCGCCGGGCGGGGGTGCCGGTGGTGTACGTCGATCCGGCGTACACCTCCCGGACCTGCGCCGAATGCGGGCGCATGGACAGGGCGAACCGGGTCTCACAGGCCCGGTTCGCATGCCGGTCCTGCGGATTCGTTGATCACGCGGACCGGAACAGCTCCCGCAACATCCGCGCGAGAGCGTGGGAGTTGTGGCGACGCGGGGCGGAGTCAACCGCCCCAGTTCCACTTCCCGGACCGGGGCGTGGGACAAGACGCAAACGCAGCACCACAGCCAGTGGCGCCCGTTCTGCAAGCCCGGGACTTTAGTCCCGGGTCGTTGACACCACCCGTCTCAGCGACCCCGCCGTCCGTGCCTTCGTCAGCGCCGTCAACAACCACGACCGCGAGGGCTTCATGGCTCTTCTCGCGCCCGGCGCGACCATGACGGACGACGGTTTTGAGCGGGACCTCGCGGACTGGACCGACCGGGAGATCTTCTCCTCCCACGGTCACATGGACGTCGACCGGGAGTCCGACGGCGGCCGTGCCCTCGTCGTCCGCTACAGCAACGACGTCTGGGGCGAGATGCGTACCCGTTGGAGCTTCACCGTCGACGGCGACGGCAGGATCAACCACTTCGAGACCGGGCAGGCGTGACACACCGACCCGGCCCGACACCATGGCTTGACACGGCAGTCGTCCCACCCTCTTGGGAAGCCTGAGGAGTCGACGGCCGCATGAGGCGGCACGCCGACTGCCCGACTACCTGGCTACCCGGATGTCCGGATCACTCAGTGGGTTTCCCCCGGGTAGCGGACCCCGATGCGCTCTCGGATCGTGTCGAGCGTCCGCATCACCGCGAGTGTGCCGTCCAGTGGGACGAGCGGGGACTCGGTCTCACCCGCCCGCAGGGCGCGCATCGCCTCGGCCGCCTCGTGCTTGAGGGTGTTGCGGGCCCCGTCCGCCGGGTCGGCGGTGAACTCCTCGGCGTCCTTGCCGTCCCGGTGCAGCACGAACCGGTCCGGGAAGAAGAAGCCGTACGGGATGTCGATCCGGCCCGCGGAACCGGTGACCGACGCGGACGTCGACGTACCGCCGACGATGGAGCAGTGCACCGACGCGATGGTCCCGTTCTCCCAGGAGAGCAGCGCGCCCGTCTGGAGGTCGACCCTCTCCTTTGAGAGCGTGGCCTTCGCCACGACGTCCGACGGCTCCCCGAGCAGCAGCTGCGCGAACGACACCGGATACACACCGAGGTCCAGCAGCGCGCCGCCGCCCAGCGCCGGGTCCCGCAGCCGGTGCGACGCCGGGAAGTCGCCCGCCAGCCCGAAGTCGGCCTGCACCGTGCGTACTTCACCGATCGCGCCGTCGTCGATCAGCGCCTTCAGCCGCCGCACCATGGGATGGCAGTACATCCACATGGCCTCCATCAGGAAGCGTCCCCCGTCGCGTGCCAGGCCGACCAGTTCCGCCGCCTCGCGCGCGTTGAGCGTGAACGGCTTCTCGCACAGCACGTTCCGCCCGGCCTCCAGACACAGCCCGGCCGCGGCCCGGTGCGCCGAGTGCGGAGTGGCGACGTAGACGATGTCGACCTCCTCGTCCCGCGCGAGCGACTCCCAGTCGCCGTACGCCCGCGGTATCCCGAACCGCTCGGCGAACGCCTTCGCCGGCTCGGGCGACCGCGAGGCCACCGCCACGATCTCCGCGCCCGGCCCCGCGGCGGAGCCGCTGTTGGCCGCAGCCAACAGATCCGCCGTGAACGTCGCGGCCATCCCGCCCGTCGCCAGAATTCCCCAGCGCACGTTCTGCCCTGTCATCCGCCCCACCCTCGCTCGTCATCGTCCGGGATCCCGGTCGCCCTTCCGTGGAAGCGCTCCCATGGCATCTTCGCGAACATCTTCGCCCGAGATCGTCGCCCACAGCGAGAACTCCGCACGGGCTGAGAGCATAGGGAGCGCACGACTCGGAAAGGGAGGGCCACATGCCCGAGGGCGGGGCGTCCATATCCGGAACGACATCCGGAACGACATCGACGACAACATCGTCAGCTACTTCGGCAGGGAGCCGGCGCGGGGAGCCCGGGGCCCCGGGACGGGCGACGCTCCTGGTCACGATCGTCCTGGGCAGCCTCACCGCCACCGCCCCGCTGGCGACGGACATGTACCTCCCCGCGCTCCCCGAGGTCACCCGGGCACTGGGGGCCACCGCGTCCACCGTCCAGCTCACCCTCACCACCTGCCTGGCCGGCATGGCGCTCGGGCAGCTGGTGGTGGGCCCCATGAGCGACCGGTGGGGGCGCCGCCGTCCGCTGCTCATCGGTCTCGCCGTCTACATCGTGGCCACCGCGCTGTGCGCGATCGCGCCCACCGTGGAACTCCTCATCGCCTTCCGGCTGGCCCAAGGCCTCGCGGGCGCGGCCGGCATCGTCATCGCGCGAGCGGTGGTCCGCGACCTCTACGACGGCGTGGCCATGGCCCGCTTCTTCTCCACCCTCATGCTGATCTCCGGCGTCGCCCCGGTCGTCGCCCCGCTGATCGGCGGGCAGTTGCTGCGGGTGACGGACTGGCGGGGCGTCTTCGTCGTCCTCACCCTGCTGGGTGTCCTGATGGCGGCCGTGGTGTGGGTGAAGCTGCCGGAGACGCTGGAGCCCGCCGCCCGGCACGGCGGCGGCGTCGGCGAGGCGCTGGGCTCGATGCGCCGGCTGCTCGCCGACCGGGCCTTCAGCGGCTACGTCCTCACCGGCGGCTTCGCCTTCGCCTGCCTCTTCGCCTACGTCGCCGCCTCCCCGTTCGTCATCCAGGAGATCTACGGAGCCTCCCCGCAGACGTTCAGCCTGCTGTTCGGGATCAACTCGGTGGGGCTGATGGTCATGGGCCAGATCAACGGCAAGGTGCTGGTCGGCAGGGTCCGGCTGGACCGGGTGCTCGGTCTCGGCCTCGCCGTCGTCGTGGCCGCCGCGACCGCGATCCTGCTGATGGCGCTGGGAGTGTTCGGGGACGTCGGGCTGGTGCCGATGGCCGTCGCGCTGTTCGTGCTGATGTCCGCCATGGGCATCACCATGCCCAACACCCAGGCGCTCGCCCTGATGCGCGTCAAGCACTCCGCGGGCTCCGCGTCCGCCCTGCTCGGCACGTCGTCCTTCCTCATCGGCGCCCTCGCCTCCCCGCTGGTCGGGATCGCGGGCGAGGACACGGCCGTTCCGATGGCCGTCGTCCAACTGGCTGCCGCTCTGGTGGCATTGGCCTGTTTCGTGGGAATGTGCCGACCCTGGGGCGGACGCACGGACACGGACGACGGAATCACCCTCCGTCGGCGCGCAGCCGACGGACCTGGCGGACCTGGCGGAACCGGCGCAGCCGGCGGAACCGAGAGAGCGGAGGCGGACAGCTGAGCGCGCCGAGACTGCGCCACGGCACACCGGAACGGGCCGGGCTCGACCCCCGCGAACTCGCCGCCCTCGTCCGGGAGGTCCGCGCCCGCACCACCGGGGAACACCCCTGGGCCGCGGGCGCCGTGGTCCTCGCCGGCCGCGGCCCGGTGCTCGCCGTGCAGGAGGCGGCGGGCTGGGCCGTACGGTACGCGGCGTACGACGAGCGGACCGGCACCGCGGTGGAACTGCCGCCCGGTGACCGCGTGCCGATGACCGTGGACACCCCTTTCGACCTGGCGTCCCTGACCAAACTGTTCACCTCGGTGGCCGCCGTGCAGCAGATCGAGCGCGGCACCCTGGGCATCGACGCCCGCGTGGGCGCGTATCTGCCGGACTTCCCCGCGGCCGCACGGCACGGCATCACCGTCCGGCAACTGCTCACCCACACCTCCGGGCTGCGCCCCGAACTCCCGCTGTACGACTGTGCCGACGACGCCGAGCGCCTGGACCGGCTCCGCGCGGAGCGGCCGATCGGGGTGCCCGGCACGTACTGCTACTCCGACCTGAACATGCTGCTGCTCCAGCACCTCCTGGAGCGCCTCACCGGCCGCGCTCTCGACACGCTCGTCCGCGACGGCATCACCCGGCCGCTCGGCATGAACGCGACCGACTTCGGCCCGTGTCCGGGCGCCGCGGCCACCGAGGACCAGCGGTGGCCCTGGGCCAAGGCAGACCGCGGCATGCTGCGCGGCGAGGTGCACGACGAGAACGCCTGGGTACTCGGCGGTGTCGCGGGCCACGCCGGCCTCTTCTCCACCGGCCCCGACCTGGCGGTCTTCTGCCGCACGCTCCTTGCGGGCGGCTCGTACGGTTCCGCCCGCATCCTCGGCCCCGACTTCGTGGACCTGCTCCTCGCCCCGCCGGGCCTGGGCTTCGCCCTGGACCAGCCGTGGTTCATGGGGGAGCTGGCGGGCCGGGGCGCGGCCGGTCACACCGGCTTCACCGGCACCTCCCTGGTCCTGGACCGCGCCACCGACACCTACCTCGTCCTTCTCGCCAACACCGTCCACCCCCGCCGCCCCCGCACCCCGGACCACACCCTGCGCACGCAGGCGGCGACGCGGGTGGCGCGGGCGGTACGGGGGAGGTGAGGGGGCCATGGGCAGGGGGCGGGCCCGGCACCCCTGCCGGTGAACCGGCCGCCGCCCCGCGCCATAGAATCGCGAGGTGAACGCCCCCGCTCCCGCTTCTCCCGCCGACACCCTGCGCAGCGCGCTCGCCGGGCTGCTCGCCGGGCTTCCGCCGCGGCAGGCCGCGCAGGCCGTCGAGCGGCTGATCGCCACCTACCGGGGCGCCACCCCGACCGCGGCGCCCATCCTGCGCGACCGCGCGGACGTCGCCGCCTACGCCGCGTACCGGATGCCCGCCACGTTCGAGGCCGTACGGTCCGCGCTGGCGGCGTTCGCCGACGCGGTGCCCGGGTGGACACCCGGCGACCACCTCGACATCGGCGGCGGAACCGGCGCCGCCGCCTGGGCGGTGAGCGCCACCTGGGACGGGAAGCGGCCGGTGACCGTCCTCGACTGGGCCGAGCCCGCCCTCACCCTCGGCCGGGAACTCGCCGCCGCCCACCCCGCCCTCGCGGACACCCGCTGGCAGCGCTCCCGGATCGGCACCGCGCTCACCCTCGAGCCGGCCGACCTCGTCACCGTCTCCTACGTCCTCAACGAGCTGACCGACGGCGATCGCGCCGCCCTCGTCGACGCCGCCGCCGGGGCCGCGCAGGCCGTCGTGATCGTCGAACCCGGCACCCCCGACGGCTACGCCCGCGTCATCGAGGCCCGCGACCGGCTGGTCTCCGCCGGCTTCCGGATCGCCGCCCCCTGCCCGCACAGCGCCGCCTGCCCCATCGTCCCCGGTACGGACTGGTGCCATTTCTCGGCCCGGGTCAGCCGCTCCTCGCTGCACCGCCAGGTCAAGGGCGGGTCCCTCGCCTACGAGGACGAGAAGTTCAGCTACGTCGCCGCCACCCGCCTCCCGGTGAGTCCCGTCCCCGCCCGCGTCGTCCGCAAGCCGCAGATCCGCAAGGGCCAGGTCCTCCTCGACCTGTGCGAGACGGACCCGGCCCTGGGCCGCACCACCGTCACCAAGCGCCACGGTGACCTGTACCGGGCGGCCCGGGACACCGACTGGGGCGACGCCTGGCCGCCGCCGTCGGCCGGCGACGAGGAGTACTAGCCAGTGCCGCATCAGGCAACCTTCGCCCCGCCGTGACGGGTCATTGGCAGAGGCTTCACGGTTCGGTGAGGCACGGTCTTGCGTCCGGGAGCGAGCTCAGCCGGGTGGTTCCTCCGCGTGCATGCTCTTGAAGTCAGGGGCAGAGGTAAGGCCCTCGATGAAGGACCGGAAGTCCGGGGCGAGGGCCAGCTCTGTGGCCGTGGGGGATCGGCCGGTCCTGAGGCCGGATCAACCGGCGGGTCTCCCGCAGGAGACCGGATCACTCCGCGCGCGGGTCCCAGCGGAACCGCCGCACCGCCACCACCGCGCCGAGCGCGCCCCACAGCAGCAGGACCCCGAGATCCCGCCAGGGGAGGCCGGCGTGGTCCGTGGTGAACGCGCGGAGCAGGGCGTCGTTGAACGGCTTCACCGGCAGTGCGGCGGCGATGCCGTTCAGTGGACCGGAGTGGATCGGCATGTAGGTGCCCGAGATGAACACCAGCGGGAACAGGACGAACTGCACGACCGACGGCGCGGCCTCCGCGTTGCGGATCAGCGATGCCACCGCGACCCCGAGGGTGCAGAAGGCGGCGGCGCCGAGCACCAGCGTCAGGGCCAGCGCGGGCAGCTGCGAGGAGGCGGGCAGCGAGACGCCGTAGAGCCGGCCGACCACGGTGATCAGCAGGACGTCGACGACGCTCACGACGACGCAGTGCGCCAGGAGGCCCACGAAGTACGCGGACGCGGGCAGCGGTGTCGCCCGCACGCGTTTCAGGATCCCGTTCTGGCGCCGTGCCGCGAGCACGATCGCCAACTGGCTGTAGCAGGAGCCCAGGACGGACACCGCGGCGATCGTCGACACGTAGTACTGCAGGGCGGAGCGGCCGTAGTAGAACTCGCTCTCGCCGATGCCGCCGAACAGCCCGCCGAAGATCGCGATGACGATGACCGGGAAGACGAACGTGAAGAACGCGCTCTGCGGATTGCGCCAGAACGTCAGCTGCTCGTAGCGGATCTGATGCCACAGCAGGGCGGGGCCGCGGCGTTGGGCCGGCCGGCCCGCGGCGCGGGGAACGGCGATGCTCACGGTGCGCTCCTTTCCCGCGTGCGTTCGGGCGCGCTCCGGTCCTGGGCGGTCAGCCGGAGATAGACGTCCTCCAGGCTCGGCCGGTCGACCGTCAGCCCGGCGAGCACGGTGCCGCGCCGCAACGCCCAGTCGGTGAGCTGGTGCAGGGTGCCGGTCGGCTCCGCGGACTCCACGGTGACCAGGCCGTCCTCGTCCGGCTCGGCGACCACCGGCAGGTCGGCGACCGTGCTGCCGGGCGGCAGCACGAAGCGGATCCGGGCCCGCGCGGTGTCACGCCCCCCGAGGGCCGTGGGGGTGCCCTCGGCGACGATCTGTCCGGCGGAGATCACGGCCACCCGGTCGGCCAGCTCCTGCGCCTCCTCCATGTAGTGCGTGGTGAGCAGGATGGTGGTGCCCGCGTCGCGCAGGTTGCGCACGAGCTGCCAGGCGCCGCGGCGCGCGTTCGGATCGAACCCGGTCGTCGGCTCATCGAGGAACAGCAGGCTCGGGTTCCCGATCATTCCCAGCGCCAGGTCCAGGCGCCGCTTCTGGCCGCCGGAGAGCGTGCGAACCTTCTTCTTCTCCTGCCCGGCGAGGTCGACCAGGCGGATCACCTCGTCGACGTCGTGGGGCGCCGGGTAGTAGCCCGCGTTGCGGGCGATGGTCTCGCGGACGGTGAGGTAGGGCTCGACCGCGATGTCCTGCAGCACCAGCCCGATCCGCTCGCGCAGGGCGCGCGCCGTGGACCGGTCGCCCGGGTCGAGGCCGAGGACGTCGACGTGTCCGCCGTCCCGGGTGCGGAACCCTTCGAGGATCTCCATGGTGGTGGTCTTGCCGGCGCCGTTGCGGCCGAGCAGCGCGAAGATCTCCCCGTGCTCGACGGTGAAGCTCACCCCGCCCACGGCCCGCACCGCGCCGTAGGTCTTGTGCAGGTCTTCGACCACGACCGCGCTAGACATGACGGTCACCCGCCGTCCGGTGCGCGTGCGGCGGCGTCAGGCGTGGACGCACGTGACCTCCAGCGTCAGGTCGAGCCGTCGCCCGGCCATCCCGCGGGCCGCGGTCACACCGAACTCGGTGCGGTCGACGCGGGTGGTGGCGTGGACGGTGAACGAGTTGGCGTGCACCTCCGAGCGCACGACCGCCAGGCTCGCGGGCCGGGTGACCCCGCACGCGGTGAGCGTGCCGGAGACGGACGTGGCGTCCACCCGCTCGGAGACGAAGGTGATCAGCGGGTGCCGGTCGGTGTCCAGGAACTTCGCCGACCGTACGTCGCCGTCGCGGTGGTCGTTGCCGGTGCTGAAGCTCGCCGCGTCGATCTCCACGCGCAGACGCGACTCGGACAGCGGCTCGGCCACGTCGACCGTGCCGCCCCGGATCGCGAACGTGCCGCGCACCGGCATCAGGCCGAAGAGGTGTCTGCCCTTGAACGTGATGGACGAACTGTTCGTGTCGATCGTGTAGCGACCGAGCCGGGGAGTCGTCGTGATGGGGTTGCCTGTCGTATCCATGCCCTCATTCCACGGCAGCGGGACCCTCGCGCGGCAGGGCGAGCGGTCGGTTCCGGGACCGACGAACGGCTGGTCGTCGCGGGCGGCATGCGACTTTCGTAGGGTCCCCCCGAGACGGAGGTACGGGGTGGTCCCGGCGCGGGCGGGGCGGCGGCGCGGATGGCCTACGGTAAGCCTCATGACCGACGGACCGTGGCACCGCCGGCACCGGGTGGCCGTGGACGTGGCGATCGCGGTCGCCTTCGTGCTGCTCGACACCGGCACCACGCTGATCGGCGCCAGCTGGTGGCCGGACCGCCCGGACACCCTCGCCTGGGTCATGCTGGGCGTGCAGGCACTCGCCTGCGCCTCGCTGGCCGTCCGCCGCGTCGCCCCGCTCACCGTCGTCGGCGTGCTCGGCGCGTTCACGGTCGCGGTGACGCTGCTGATCTCACCGGCCGGCGCGCTCACGCCCGCCCACGACACCAACGTGTGGGCCCCCTACGCGACTGTGATGGCCGCCTACGGCCCGTTCTTCTACCAGCAGCACCGCCGCCGCACGGCGTTCCTCGTGCTCGCGGCCTTCACCCTCGTCATCATGCGGCCCTGGGAGCCGTCGGTCGCCGTCATGACGATCGGGCTGCTGCGCACCGCGGTCGGGCCGCTGCTGGCGCTGTACTTCGACGCCCGCCGGCGGATGGTCCTCGCCCTCGTCGAACGCGCCGAGCGAGCCGAGCGGGAACGCCACCTGCTCGCCGAGCAGGCCCGCGCCGAGGAACGCGCCCGGCTCGCCGGGGAGATGCACGACGTCGTCACGCACCGGGTGAGCCTGATGGTGCTGCAGGCCGGAGCCCTGCGGGTGACGGCACAGGACGAGGGGACCCGGCAGGCGGCGGAGGAACTGCGCGCCGCGGGCTGCCAGGCGCTGGAGGAACTGCGGGACCTGGTCGGCATCCTGCGCACCACGCCCGAGGGCGACCACACGCCCTCGGTGGGGGGCTTCGCCGACCTGGTCGCCGAGTCGGCGGCGGTGGGCACACCGACCGAGCTGATCGAGGACGGCGACCCGGCCCTCGCCTCACCGGTGGTCGGACGCACCGCCTACCGCGTCCTGCGCGAGGCGCTGACCAACGTCCGCAAGCACGCCCCCGGCGCCCAGGTGACCGTGCGGGTGGAGTACGACAAGGCCCAGGTGCGGCTCACCGTCCACAACACGCCCCCGACCGGCGGAGCCGGCAGCTCCCTCGCGGACACCGGCTCCGGCCTGGGCATCGCGCATCTGCGCCAGCGCATCGAACTCGTGCACGGCACCCTGCGTGCCGGACCCTGTCCCGACGGCGGCTTCAGCGTCGAGGCGACGCTGCCCGCGTACGTCCCCACCGCGGAATCGGCGGTGTGAGCGTGGCCCGAGTAGTGGTGGTGGACGACGAGCCCATGGTGTGCGTGTTCCTGCGCACCATTCTCGACTCGGCCCAGGACCTGGAGGTCGTCGACGAGGCCCACGACGCCGCGGCCGGCATCGAGGCCGTCCGGCGCAGCCGCCCGGACGTCGTCCTGATGGACCTGCGCATGCCGGGCATGGGCGGGCTGACCGCGATCGAACGCATCAACGAGCTCGCGGAGCCGCCGAACATCGTGGTGCTGACGACCTTCGACGCCGACGAGTACGTGCTGCGTGCCCTGCGGGCCGGCGCGACCGGGTTCCTGGTCAAGTCGACCCCGCCGGAGGAACTGATCGGGCTCGTACGGACGGCCGCCCAGGGGCACACCGTCCTCTCGCCGTCCGCCGCCCGCCGGCTCATCGCCGCGTCGACGGACAGCCTCTTGGCCCGCGACCGCGCACGCGACCTGGTCGCCTCGCTGACCGAGCGGGAGGTCCAGGTCCTGGCAGGCCTGGGCGAGGGCCTGTCGAACGCGCAGATCGCGGCCCGGCTGTTCCTCTCCGAGGCCACGATCAAGGGCTACGTCTCGCGCATGCTGGACAAACTGGGCTGCGTCAACCGCACCCAGGCCGGCCTCCTCGCCCACGACGCGGGCATCGTCGGCACGTAGGGGTCAGGCGCGCCACGGCGTGGTACGCCGGTCCTGCACCAGTTGCTCCAGTACGGCGACCTTCTCGGCCGGGGCGGGGCGGGAGTTCGCCTCGTCGCGCAGCCTGGTGGCGTTGTCCTGGAAGGCGGAGTGGGCGAGGATCCGCGACACCCGCTCGTACACCGCGTCCGGCGTGGCCCGGTCGTGGGGCAGGAGCAGCCCCGCGCCCTGCTCCTCCAGACCGGCCCCGCGGTGCAGTTGGTCGGCCACCGGCGTGGTGACGGTGAGCTGCGGAACCCCGTACACCAGCGCGTTCGCGTACGAGCCGAAGCCGCCGTGGTGGATCAGCAGGGAGCAGTTCGGCAGGAGGGCGTGCAACGGCACCGACTCCACGACCCGCACGTTGTCCGCCATCGGCCCCAGCTCCTCGACCTGCGCCGGCAACAGCGCGGCGACCACCTCGGCGTCGAGCTCGGCCAGCGCCTCGAGGATCTGGCCCTTGGAGACGTAGTCACCGCCGTAGCGCTCGGTGTTGGAGGCGCCGAGGCTCATGCAGATCCGGGTGCGCTCGGGCGGCGTGAGCAGCCAGTCCGGGACGACCTTCTCAAAGCGCCGAAGTCAGTAGACCCGCTTCACGGGCCCTCCCGCTCCGCCTCCCTCACTTCCTTCCTGCTCCCGTCGCTCCTGGAGCTTGCGCAGCAGTTCGCGCTTCTGGGCCCGGGCGTCGAGCCCGCCGCCGATGCGGCCGTCGCGTCCGCCGCCGCGCAGGGCCTTGCGGCCGAGGTGCTGTCGGGTGCCGCCGACGCCCAGCATGTTTCCGGATCCGCCTCGGGACATGGTGATCTCCTTACTTCCGACCACTGAACCCGTAGCGAGACGCATCGTCTCGCCACCCTCGGGCGAGACGTGCCGTCTTGTCAACCTGATAAATTCGACCCATGGCCTCGAACAACCCCGCACCCCCCGATTCCACCCGCCGCAGCGAGCGCTCCCGCCGTGCCATCTACGACGCGGCCATCGCCCTGGTCGTGGAGATCGGCTACCCGAAGACCACGATCGAGGGCATCGCCGCCCGCGCCGGCGTCGGCAAGCAGACGATCTACCGGTGGTGGGGGTCGAAGGCGGAGGTCCTGCTGGAGGCCTTCCTCGACCTGAGCGAGCAGGCCGCCCGCACCGCCGCGCAGGAACGCGAGGAACGCGAGGACCGTGAGGGGCAGGAGGGGCGAGCGGGCCACGAGAGCCAGGGGATTCCCGACACCGGGGACCTCGCCGCCGACCTCAAGTTCGTCCTGCGCGCCACGGTCGACGAGCTGCACGACCCCGCGTTCGAGGCGCCGTCCCGCGCGCTGGCCGCCGAAGGTGTCGTCAACGAGGAACTGGGCCGGAGGTTCGTCGCCAAGCTGCTGGAACCCCAACTTCAGCTCTACGTCGACCGGCTGCGCTCCGCGCAGGAAGCCGGTCAGGTGCGTCCCGACATCGACCCGCGCATCGCCCTGGAACTGTTCGTCTCGCCACTCGCCCAGCGCTGGCTCCAGTACACGGGGCCGATCACCTACACGTACACCGACACCCTCGTCGACTACGCCCTCAACGGCCTCGCCCCGCGCTGACCAGGTCCGACACCGAAGGGCGACCGCGCTCGCGGGCATACCTTTCGCCCCGTGGGGCACCCCTCGTCACGTCGGGGCACCCCTCGTCACGTCGGGGCCCCGCTTGTCCCGGCTGCACCGATTATGGGCTCCGGCCCCCCGAGGCGCAGGATGGTGGGACGATAGGGCATGCTGGGGAGCACGAGGGCGAGGCGAGGAGCTAGATGAGCGCGGAGTTCGGCGGTAGGACCGGCAGGCAGGGCAAACTCTCCCGGTGGCTGCGCGGACGCCGCCCGGAGCCGGCCGTCGACGAAGGCGACCGTGAGGCTCTGCTGCTCGCCGCCGCCGGTGCGGGACTCCCGCTCGCGCCCGCCGCCCACCCGGCCGGATACGGCTGTTCCTGCGACCGCGTCGGCTGTCCCACTCCCGCCCGGCACCCCGTGTCGTTCGCCTGGCAGACGCAGTCCACCACCGACCGCGCCCAGATCGAGCGCTGGGCCCGCCACCAGCCGCAGGCCAACTTCATCACCGCGACCGGCATGGTGCACGACGTACTCGACGTGCCCCTCGAAGCCGGTCGCGAGGCGTTGGAGCGCCTGTCGGAGGCCGGGGTCGAGGTCGGCCCCGTCGCGGAGAGCGACGACGGCCGCATGCTGGTCTTCACCCTCACCCGGGGCACCCCCGAGGACGAGGACGAGTGGTGGCCGTGCGAGCTGGACTGCCACCCCGAGACGATGGACGAGCATCCCGGCCTGCGCTGGCACTGCCGCGGTTCGTACGTCCTGGTACCGCCCGCGCGACTGCCCGGCGACGACCACCGGTCGGTGCACTGGGTCCGCGGCCCGGAGCATCCGCTGCCCGACCCGCTGAGCCTGCTGGAATACCTCACCGACGCCTGCGCCCGCCACGCCGGCGAGCACCCCGAACAGGCGGCCGCCGCGGCCTGGCCCTCGCGCCGCTAGGGCCTGTCGGCCCGGCCCCCGGTCCACTCCACCCCGGTCCACTTCACCGCGGTCCGGTCCGGTCGTCCCGGCCGTACGGCAGTGGCCGCGTTATTCGCCCTTCGCCGACGTCAGCCCCTGGATCCGCCCCAGGATCTCCACCTTGCCGTCGCCACCGTCGCCCGGGTCCAGAGCCACCTGGTTGGATACGAACTCCATCGTCAGGGTCTGCCGGATCTCGCCGGTGGTCAGCGCCAGCACGTCCTTGTTCGGTGTCGGCACGGACGCCCCCGCAGCGGCGGTCTGCTTCTCGAAATGGCGCGTGGTGAAGAAGACCAGCGCCTCGCCGTCCTCGGTACGCAGCGCCAGCGGCGCGTAGTCGCCGTTCGTCATCGGCTCGTCGATGTACTGCGTGGCCAGACCAGGCCGGGCCGACTTCTTCGTCCGCAGCGCCCGCCACGCGCTGGTGTGCGGCCCCTCGGCGAAGGCGGCTTCGCCACCGTCCTCGCCCTTCTTCAGATACGTCGCGTAGGTCGCACTCAACTCGCCGGGTGGTACGGCCGGATCGGCCGCGTTCGCGGGCACCGCCTCGGCCCAGCCGTCCTTGTCCACCGCGAACTTCGGCAGGGCGTCCGGGGCGACCAGCGTCAGATACGCCGCCTCCCAGGTCTCGTCCAGAGAGTTCCGTGTGAACACCAGCAGCCAGCGGGAGTCGCCGCCCTTGTTGCCGGCCGCGTCCGCGAGGAACCAGCGGGGCCAGCCGGCCTTCTTGGGGATGGTGAACTTCGCGTCCGTCAGCTTCAGCGGCGCGTGCCGGGCATTGCCGTCCGGGCTGTTGGCCTTCCCCGCCGTCAGCCGCGCCGAGTCGATGTCGGCGAGCGCGCCGGTGGTGTACTCGGCGTCCAGGGAACTGTCGTACGCCTTGTCGGCCTTGTTGTAGGCGGCCGTGAACTCCTGGAGCGCCGTGGCCGCTTCGGCGCGGGTGGTGGCCGGAAGCACCTCCCGCTCACCGTGCACCACCACGCAGCCGCTCGCCGTCAACGACAGAGCGGTCACCGAGGTTGCCACGATCAGCACGCTCCGGTCGAACCCGTGGAACCCGTGGAGCCTTCGAAGGCCGAGATACCTGCTCATCCGGATCCTTCACCTTCCCCTTCCCGGAGGCGAACCCTACCGGGGCGAGATGCCGCGGCAACGCCGGGACCGGATACAGCGGCCACACCGTGACCCGGCACGAAACCCGCCCAGGTGAGGGGCCGGAGAGAACCGTGGGACGTGACGATCAGCCGTCCCGGTTCGGGAGGACCAGTACCGCGCCCGTCCGGGGATGCGGAAGCACCTCGACGGGCTGGTCGTACACCTCGGACAGCAGCCGCTCGGAGAAGACCTCGTCCGGCGGCCCGTCGGCCGCGACCTCGCCGGCGCGCAGGACCGCCACCCGGGTCGCGTAGGCCGCCGTGAGTCCCAGATCGTGCAGGACGACGACCACCGCGTCCCCGGCGAGCGCCCGCGTACTGCACAGCCGCAGCACCAGCTCCTGGTGCCGGAGGTCGAGGGCGGCGGTCGGTTCGTCGAGCAGCAGCAGGGGAGCGCGCTGGGCGAGCACCCGGGCGAGGGCGACCCGGGCCCGCTCGCCGCCGCTGAGCGCGGAGAACGGGCGCGCGGCGAAGCCGGTCACTCCGGTCGCGGCCATCGGCGGCGCGGCGGCGGCAGCGGTCGCCGCGGGCGCGGCCGTGGTCTTCGCCCTCCGCAGGCGCAGCTCCACGACGGAGTGAGCCGGAGCGCGGGGACGTAACCGCATGACCGGGAAGGGTGCCCCTCGACCGGGGGCACCCTTCGCGCGTGGGGCCGTGGCCGTGCCCCTCCCGGAATTCCCTAACGGTTGAAGGCGGGCAGGGCGAACCGGGCGATGAGCGGGAAGCCGTCCTCCCGGGCGCTCTTGGCGTTCACCGAGTACACCACCGTCCGGGACAGGTCCCGGGTCGCGGCCAGCACCGTGTGGTAGCCGGGCCGGGACCCCGTCTTGCCCCAGATCTCCGTCCCGTTGTGGACGAAGCGCTGCAACGCCATGCCGTATGACGCGCCCTCGACGTCGGGGACGACGAACATCTGGTCCAGCAGCGGCTGCGGCACCACCTTGCCCCGGAACAGGGCCACCAGGAACCGCTCCAGGTCGGCGGTGGTGGAGATCATGTTGCCAACGGCCCAGCGGTCGGACATGTTCCACTCCGTGACCTCGGTGGTCCGGCCGCCGATGTCCGTGTAGGCCCGGTGATGAGGGCCGTGGACACGAGGGTCCGCCCCGGCGGGGAAGCCGGTGTGCCGCATGCCCAGCGGACGGAAGATCCTTACGTCCGCCTGGTGTTCGTACTGGTCGCCCGTCACCTTCTCGATCAGCAGAGCGAGCACGGTGTAGTCGATGTTCTGGTACTTCTGCCGCTCCCCGGGGGCGGACGCCGGCCCCTTCGCGACCGCCGTGGCCACCACCCGCTCCGGGCTGAGGGTCCGGAACCGGTGGGGATACATCTCCTCGGTGGTCGAGCCGAGGTCCGCGCCGGGCTGCAGGCCGCTGGTGTACGTGAGCAGGTGCCGTACGGTCGGCGGCTCGGTGAAGGAGTCCGGCAGCAGGCCGGGCAGATACCGGGTGAGGGGCGCGTCGAGCTCGACCCGTCCCTCCGCGACGAGTTGGAGCACCAGCGCCGCGGTGACCACCTTGGTCGTCGACCCGGCCCGGAACCGCGCGTTCTCCAGAGCCGGCGCCCCGGTCCGCAGGTCCCGCACCCCGGCGGTCCCCGTCCACCTGCCCTTGCCCCCGACCCGGACGAGGGCGGCCGAGACGTCCCCGTCGGGGATTCCGGCGAGGGCCTCCTCCAGGGCGGCGGTGTCGGGACCGTCGATGGCCGGGGCGTCCCCGGCCACCGACACGGCGCCGGGCGCCGCACCGACGGCGCCGGCCGCTCCGGCGAGCGGGCCGAGAACCAGAGCGGCCAGCACGGCGGAGGCGACAGCGGTGCGGGCACGAGTACGGGCAGTCATGGGCGGACTCCGTCTTTCCAGGGGGTGGAACTTCGGACGGTCCCCATCCTGGTGATCACGCACGCCCTCCAGATCCTGCGCACAGAGGAGTCCAACCCCCCATATTCCGAGGCCAGTTCTCGGGGTGACCCTTAGGTTGCGTCCGGCGGATCATGCCGGGGCGAACTCATCCGGTGCCGATGTCGGCATGATTCGCCGGACGCTCCCACCCAGCGCCCGGCGGCGGCCTCCGTCGCGAGGAGACTCAGGTCAGGTATGGCCCTGCGTACGACCGCCACCTGGCAGTTTGCTGCACGTCATGGCCGCTCCTCTGGTGGGGAACTGCTCTCCACCCTGGGGGACGCGGCCCGCCCGCCGCAGGTCACGGACTTGAGCGAGGCCTGAGGCCAGGTCACCGACCTGCGGTCCGGTCAAAGCAGAAGCAGCACCGCCATGCCCCACAGCACCGACAGGGCCACCAGTGGCGGCCCGACCGGCATGCCCTGCCGCCCCGTCGGCGCCTCCTCCAGCGGCCGCAGCTCCGGGCGGAGCAGCAGCGCCTGCACCTCCTCGACGGCGCGCCCCGCATGCGGCTCGCGGGCCAGGCGGCGCTCCAGCCACGCCCAGCCGGTGGGGGAGAGCTCGACGGGGGAGTCCTTGACCCGGTCGACGCGGATGCCGTCATCGGAGTGCCGCACGGATGTGATCATGTTCCACGGGACCCGCCGCACGCGCCACGCCCCGGTCACCCACAGCCCGTCACGGTCGGCGGTGATCCGCCAGGTAAGCGCCGTCGCCACGGCCGTCACCAGCCACGGCAGACCCACGACCAGCCACAGCCAGGTCCACGACAGCCCCTCGTCGAGCGTGCCCCAGATGCCGCCGCCCTGTATCAGCAGCAGGCCGAGGCCCACCGCGCGCGAGAAGCCGTGCGCCGTCCACACCCGCGGGCCCGCCGTGGGCGTCATGCCGGCGGCGATCTCCTCGACGGACCGCCGCTGGCTCTTCCGCTTACGGCGCTGCGGCCCGCGCTTCACCAACCGCGGGACGGCCGGCTTCACCGCGGTGACGCTGCACTCCACCGCCACCTCGGCGTCGTCCGCGTCCTCGCGCGCGACGAAGGCGACTTCGGCGCCGACGTAGGGAACGCCGTACAGGACGGCCTCCCGCAGTGGCTGGGGAGGGTCCTCGCCCCGGAGGATCTCCGTGACCTTGCCGAGTTCGACGACGGTTGCGGGGCTGTCGCCTGCGTCGAGGCTGTCTTCGTCTTCGTCCTCGTCCCCGTCCCCGTCCTCGAAGGCGTACAGCGAGTGAAAGTGCAGGATCGGCCGAAGGCCCTCCAGGTCATCGGCCGCGAACACCCAGGTGCGGCCGTCGTCGTGACCCTCGCGCACCAGCACGTGCAGCACCGGCAGCGGCCCGCGTCGCAGTCGCTGCGAACGCGTCCGCCCGTCCACGCCGTTCGCGAGGAACGCCAGCCCCGCGACGGAGCCGCCCAGCACCAGCAGCTCCCAGCCGAAGACGTCGTACGGCTCCGCGACCAGCGCCGCCCAGTCGCCGTCCACGACGATGTCGACCCGGCTGTCCACGGGGAAGTCCTCGGGGAAGGCCGTCTCGAAGCGATAGGTACGCCCGTCGGCCTCCACCTTGAGGATGCCGATGCCGTCGTCGTCCTCTTTCAGGGCCGTGACCCGTCCGGACAGGACTGTGGCGCCCGCGGCCCGCTCCTCGTACGCGTCGACGACCTGCTGGACCTGCCAGTAGCCGAACCCGGCGACGGCCAGCAGCAGCGCGGCCAGGACGAAGGAGAACCGGCCCCGGCGGAACGTCCGCGCGGCGGCGGGCAGCGGCTGGGCGACCGGCCCGGCCGCCTCCAGGGCCAGCGCCCGCTGCCGCCCGGCGACGGCCAGCCGGTGGACGAGCCCGGCGGCGGTGAACGCGGCGGCCAGGAGGAACACGAGCGCGGACGGTTCGCCGAGCGCCGCCGTGACGCCGCCGTCCGCGGCGAACCCCGCCAGCGTGGCCGCGAGCCCCGCGAGCGCGAACCGCGGATGCCGCCACACCCAGTACAGGGTCAGCACCAGCACGACGGCTGTCCCGAGGCCCAGCCAGTCGGTGCCGCACGGGTCGGCGGACGTGCAGGGGGCGACGGGAGCCGCCTCCATGTCCCACACCAGCGAGGCGACCAACGCCAGCAGCGCCCACAGAGGGTGTGCCCACCGGGCGGGCACGGCAGCGAGCCAGCGCTGGGCGTCGGGAGTCCGCCAGTCGGCGGTGCCGGGCGGTATGTGTTCGGCGGGCAACGGCACAGGATGTCTGGTCACTTGCGCATTATGACTACGCGCGATGCCCGGACGATCAGGACCTGTCCGGCGGCTCATGTGACCGTCTCGGGTTTGCGTCGTCGCCATGCACATGGGGCGGGGAGATCTTGGTTGCACAGCCGGATTGAACGAGTTGTTCAAAATAATTGGTTGACACGCAACTGTTGGTGCCGCAGCCTTGCCCCATGCCGCCGACTCCCGAACAGCACCCCGCCCCCGGCTCCGACCCCTTCACGCCCCCGCGGCCGGAACAGGCGCGGGCGCAGCGCGTCCACGCGTCCCTGTTCCGTATCGCCGAGCGGCACGCGGCCACCGACGAACAGCGCCGTCGGCAGGTCCACCCCGCGGTCCTGGGCCCGCACGAGGCCGTCCGGCTGGTGTCGTTCCTGCTCAGCGGGGCCGCGCAGCACGAGGACGGCGAACCGGAAGTGGACCGGGCCGACATCACCGCCGCGTTGAGTCTCGTCCCGCTGGTGCGCGGAGAGATGGACGAACTGGAGACCGGCCTCCTCCAGATGGCCCGTGGGCGCGGCATGACCTGGCAGGACATCGCCTTCGGTCTCGGCCTCGGCACTCCGCAAGCGGCCAGGCAACGCTACGAACGCCTGGCCGACCGCACGGCGACCACCGAGGAAGGCCCGAAGTAGAAGGGCCCGCCGTCCACCCTCCCCGTGGCTCGTCCCCGGGGCTGCGGCACGCGCTCCAAGGAGTCCGATCAGACGGTCATCGTGAACTCAGCACCATTCCGATTCCGCGTGGTCCGCGATGATGTCCACGTGAAGAACGCCTTTCTCCAGGATCTCCACACTGAGGTATGCGGTCGTTCCGTCCACCGGCTTGGTGAAGCACTCTGGCAGCTTCTCGCCGTCGGCCGTGGTGCGAGGCCACCAACTGTCGGCCTGAGCTGCCTCCCGGTAGTGCCGCAGGGCCGTCTTCGGTGAACCGGCGTACTGGTACTGCGTCCCCACGGTCACGAAGAGATCGTCGTCGTCGCACCCCTGGTAGCGGCTCGCCCGGTCGGCCCCTTCCGGTGCTGTGCCCAGTACCGCCTCGCCGGCCATCGCCTCGGCGAGGCGGTCCTCTTCCCCACCACAGCCGTAGGCGGTCAGGAAGTACACCGCGGGCAACCCCACCAGCAGTAGTCCTGCAACGGTCACGATGGCAGTTGCAAGGGTTCCCGCCCCAATTCTCTTCATGACGCCGGACGTTAGCGCATCCACCGCGAAGGCCTACCGCACCACCCCTCCTGCCGTCGGGGGCTCCAGGCCGACCTGCCCGGAGCCCGCGACGGCAGTACGCGAAGGCCTTCAGGCGGCCGGGCGTGCTTCCCGCGCCCGCAGCGTGCGGGCGAGCCGGCCGAGCAGTACGGCGTTGAACAGTCCGGACAGGGCCGCACCGGCGCAGAAGACCAACGGGCTCAGCCAGGCGAGGGAGAAGGCCCACTCGGCGGGGGAGGCCACCAGGAGGGCGACGATGCTGAGCGGCGCCGTGGTCATGAGCGGCCAGATCCCGGCGAACCCCGGGTCCGGCAGCAGGTACGCGGCCACGAGGAAGAACCCCAGCGACGCCGCGACCACGGCGAGATACCCCCGCGCGAGCCAGTTGTCCACCGCGGGCGCCAGCAGAGCCCGGATCCTGCGCGAACGAGGGCTCGCGGGACGCGCCGTGCCCGTCGCTCCTCGTTCCGAGGAGCCCGGGACAGGGGGGAGGGGCGCACGGGAGCCGGGCGAGGCGGCGTTCGCGGATCTTGTGAGGAGGGCGCCGAGCACGGCGGCGTTCACGAAGGCGCACAGAAGGAGCCACACCACCCAGAAGCCGAGGGCCGACACCTCGGCCGCCCCGTCGACTTCGACGCCCGGATCGAGGGGCAGGAACGTGGCCAGGTAGGAGAGAGGTGCGGTGAGCAGCAGGGGATCCGGGGCGAAGCCGCTCTCCGGGAAGAGGAACATGGCCAGGAGGGAGAGGGCGAAGACAGCCAGATAGCTCCTGGCGAGCCAGTTGCCCGTGGCGAGCGCGAGGAGCCGGTGCGGGAGGCTGCGCGGACGGGAGTCGTTCGGCATCGCGGATTCCTTAGGAGCGGTCCAAGAGTGTCGGTCTCAACGATGGACCGGGAAGCCGGTGCGGGGATGAGTAGGTGTACTCATCCTTGCTGGGGAGTACCGGCACACTCTCACGGAGCGGTCTCTTGGGTCCGAAGTGGCGTGTGGGCTGCTTGAATGCCCCCGTGAGCGATTACGACGTGGTGCGCGTCTTCTGCGGCCCCCGGGGTGGGTACGGCAACGAACTCGGCGTCGTCCGTGAGGGTTCCGTCATGCCCGAGCGGAGCGAGCGGCAGCTGTTCGCGGAGAAGCTCGGCTTCAGCGAGACCGTGTTCGTCGACGACCCCGAGCGTGGGGTGATCGACATCTATACCCCCACCCTGCGCCTGCCCTTCGCCGGCCACCCCTGCGTCGGCACGGCCTGGCTGCTCGACGTCCCCGAACTGGTCACGCCCGCCGGGACAGTGGGCGCCCGGCAGGACGGGGAGTTCTGCTGGATCGAGGCGCGCGCGGAGTGGGTGCCGCCGCGCACCCTGCGCCAGTACGCCACCGGCGCCGAGGTCGACGACCTGGCCATCCCGGCGAAGGGGGAGTGGATCTACGCCTGGGCCTGGGAGGACGAGCCCGCCGGCCGGATCCGCGCCCGCGCCTTCCCCGGCCGCGACGACGGCATCGACGAGGACGAGGCGACCGGCGCCGCCGCCCTGCTCCTCACCGACCGGCTGGGCCGCGCCCTGAACATCACCCAGGGCGCAGGCTCCCAGATCCTCGCGGCACCTCAGCCGTACGGATGGACCGAGATCGGGGGGCGGGTGGTCCTGGAGCGCTGACGTCAGCTCAGGTGCGTGAGAAAGACACGCCAGGCATCACGCCCGAACGCGATCACCGGACCGGCCGGGTCCTTGCTGTCGCGGACGGGGGCGAGGGCGGGGACACCGTGGGCGAGTTCGAGGCATTCGTTGTTGCCGCCGCTGTAGCTGCTGCTACGCCACTTCGCGCCTGACAGATCCGGCGTGCCATGGCGTGCGGTGTTCATGCCCTGTGCTCCTTGGCTCTGCGTCGGATGACCGTGCGGGATTCCACGGGGGAGAGCGCAGAAGTACGGGCTGCGTCGAACAATTCCTGGTAGCGGCCGACTTCGGCCTCTCGCTCCAGCCACATCGAGCCGGTGGGATTGTCCGCCAGTACCACGTCCAGCGCAGCTTCCTCGGGGAAGCCCAGTACTACGTATGGCCCGAACATACTCGCATGGGCTCCGCGGGAGAACGGCAGGACCTGGATGGTTACGTTGGGCCGCGCGGATGCGATCAAGAGCTGTTCCAACTGTGCGGACATCACCTTTGGCCCTCCCACCTGCTGAAGGAGTACGGCTTCGGACAGCACCGCCCAGAGTTGGAGTGGTGAGTCACTGACGAGGCGTTCCTGACGGGCGAGGCGCACCTGGACGAACTGTTCGATCTCGTCCGCCGTTTGCCACTGATGGGAGGCGACAGTCACCGCGCGGATGTATTCAGGAGTCTGCAACAGGCCCGGCACCAGTTGCGCCTGGAAGGTGCGGATGGTTCCGGCCATGGCTTCCAGCGCGATGTAGTCGCGGTAGGTGTCGGCCAGCACCGGTCCGTACTGGTTCCACCATCCCTGCCTGCGGCGGCGATTGGCCTTGCGGGCGAGCAGGCTGAGTCTGTCGCGCAGTTCGGCGTCCGTAGCTCCGTACGCGAGCAGCATCGCGGTCAGGTCGGGGATGCGAACAGTCACCCGACCGTTCTCGATACGGCTGATCTTCCCCTTGGTGCAGTCGAGCGCCTCGGCCGCTTGCGTGGTGGTGAGTGCGGCGGCCTCCCGCAGTCGACGTAGTTCATCGCCCAGTTGGCGGCCGAGGACGGTCGACGGGCTGGAGGCAGTGGTGTTTGCAGACATGGCAACAGCTCTAGCAGCGGGATGGCTGGGATGTGCGGGACTTAACTCGAAAGACGGAACATTGAGTGCATCTCTACTGGAAACGTTGCTACCCCGCATGGTGCGCCTTCAGGCTGTTGGAGTGCGCAGTCCCAGCGGAACTTGCGCCCCGCGGATTTCGCCGCTGACGCCGAGTCCTGAGGAGCCCCCATGACCTCATCGAACGACATCACCTTCCGCCTCTCCCGCAGTCGCAGCAGCGTGCCCCGGGCGCGGGCGCTGCTGCATGCGGTGCTCGGCGGGTGGGGTGTCGCCCAAGAGGTGCTGGACGACGCTGAATTGGTGCTCTCCGAGCTGGTGACCAACGCGCTGCGCGTGCCGGTGCCGAGCGATCGGCAGATCGGGGTGCGGATCGTGCGCTCCGCTGCCGAAGGGTTGCTGCGGCTGGAGGTGAGTGACGCCGGGGGTGGCCGGCCCGAGGTCCGGGAACCCGGTGAGGACGAGACCGGCGGGCGGGGGCTGCTGCTCGTGGCGGTCCTCGCACATCGCTGGGGCTGTGAGGAGCGCGCCGCAGGGATCGGGAAGACGGTGTTCGCGGAGCTGAAGGCCCCGGACATCGTGGCCGAGCCCGCGGTGCGCGAGGTGGCGGCGGTGATGATCCGGACCGGGCAGACAGTGCGGGTGCGGGGCGAGTGGCGGACCGTACTCGCGGTGCGGAGCGACCAGTACGCGGCCGGCGGTCCCGCCGTGGTGCTGGAGCTGGACGACGGCCCGTCACTGCGGGTGCACGCGGCCGAACCGTTGGCCGTACGGACGGGTGAGTGCTCCGGATAATGTGGCGCCATGTGCATGCGGCCGTGCCGAGAGGAGGTGACAGCGTGATCACGCGGATCGAGATCGACGGGTACAAGTCGTTCGACGACTTCGCCCTCGACCTGCCGCCGTTCACCGTCCTGGTGGGAGCCAACGCCTCGGGCAAGTCCAATCTGCTGGAGGCCGTGGACTTGCTGGGCCAGTTGATCCGGGAACCGACGAGTCAGACGATCGTCGACCACGCCCGCCGGGGAGGACCGAAAGAACTGTTCCGGCGTGGTCCGGACGGTGTGCCGGTCGGAGCCATGCGGATCGCGGCCCATGTGCTCGTGCACGGTTACGCCGGGTACTGCCACCTCAGAGTCGAAGTGCGGGTGACGTACGCGGACCCGCCGGACCCCCTGCGCGTCGACACCGAAGTCCTGAACGTCCACGACCACTACGCGGGGGACGTGGATTGGAACCCGCCCTCGCCGAACCTGAGCTCTGGCGAAACCGGTCAGCTGCACTGCACGGAGGTTCCCGTGCAGGAGGCCGCATACCGCACGGAGCTGGCCGAGACCTCCGGGAACTGGCGGATCCTCGAACCCTCACCCAAGGCGATGCGTGTCGTGTCCTCCACCTACGACACCGCGCCTCTAGCGGAGGACGGAAAGAACCTAGGCGCCGTTCTCGGGCGGATCGCTCGGGACCCCGAGGCCTGGTACGACTTCCGTGCCGACGCCGTGGCGTTGCTCCCCGATCTCGTGGACATCGCGGTGGCGGCCAACGCGGAGTGGGGTCAGTGGGACGTCTGGCTTCAGCACCGGCACGAGCACCGCGTGCCTCCTGGCGCGGCGTCGGCGGGCACCCTGCGCATCCTGGCTCTGCTCGCCGCCGCTCACGATCCCGCCCACGAAGGGCTCCTTTTGATCGAGGAGCCCGAGAACGGTCTCCATCCCACCCGGGTTCCGCAATTGCTGTCCCGGCTGAAGGCCAGGACCAGCGATCCCTCGACGCTCACCTCCGGTGACGGAAGGCAGATCGTGATCACCACGCACTCACCGGTCGCGCTCGCCGCCGCTCTGGAGGACGCCCCGGACTCGGTGGTGTTCCTGGACACGGTGACCCGGTTCGGTGACGGACTCCCGCCTCGCCGGCTGACCCGGGCGCGGAAGGTGGCCGACAGCGGCGAGCGCGGGACGTTCGTCACCCCCCTCGAGGTACGGAAGTACCTCGATCCCACAGGGCGGTACGCGCGTGGGGCGTAGGTATCTCAGTCTTACTCTCCTCACCGAGGGGGCCAGTGACCAGTGGTTCCTTGTGCCCCTCATCGACCGGCAGATCGCCGAACTCGCCCTTGAAACGCCGGTCGGCTTCGATTACTCGGGAGTGGACGTCGGAGAGTGCTTCACCGTGGCGCACCGGGACCTGGTGGTGTGCGAAGTGACCGATCTGCTCTGCTACTACGACATCGTGATGATCCACCACGACCACAATGAGCGGGGCAAGGTGGACGCCATCCGTGACCGCTTCCCCGACGACGCTCATCGGATCGTAGCCCTGGTGCCCGTACGGGAGACCGAGGCGTGGATGCTGGCGGACCCCGCAGCGCTGAAGGAAGCGGCGCCCGTACGTGACACCGCGTGGGAGGTGCCGCACGACGTGGAGAAGGCCGCCGACCCGAAGGCCGTGCTGAGAACGGCCTTGGGTGGGCGGCGTGACGCGGAACGGGACTTCGGGCGGCTGGGGCAGGCGGTCGCGCTCGAGGCCCTGCGCAAGGTTCCCGCGTACCGGGCCTGGACCGCTGAGCTTCGCAGGGCCATGGAGCGATTGCGCTTCCTGTGATTCCGGCAGGAGTCATGTCGGCGGGGGGACTCCTTGCCCAGGCCAGAGGGCGCGGAAGACATCCAGGTTCGGGGCGGCGAAGGCCTGCAAGCGGCCGGGTGTGCTTCTGGCGTTCTCCGGAACTTCCGTGCAGGGACGAGTGGTTGCACTCATCCCTGCACGGGACGCTCAGCCCATCTCCTCCAGCGTCCTGCCCTTGGTCTCCGGCACCCACTTGATGATGAACGGGACCGCCAGGGTGGCGAAGATCGCGTAGATCACGTACGACCCGGACAGGTTCCACTCCGACATGGCCGGGAACGTCGCGGTGACCAGCCAGTTGGCGATCCACTGCGCGCAGGCGGCGACGCCGAGCGCGGCCGCTCGGATACGGCTGGGGAACATCTCGCCGAGCAGCACCCAGACCGCCACGCCCAGCGACATGGCGAAGAAGAGGACGAAGGTGTGGGCGGCGATCAGCGCGACGGCGGCCTGGGTGTCGGGCAGCGAGATGTTGTCGCCGGTTCCGGTCTTGTGGGAGAAGGCCCAGGCGACGGCCGAGAGGGAGACCGCCATGCCGGCGGAACCGGTCACGGCCAGCGGCTTGCGGCCGACCCGGTCGATGAGCACCATCGCGATCACCGTGCCGACGATGTTGATGACCGACGTGGTGAACGAGTAGAAGAACGAGCTCGACGGGTCGATGCCCACCGACTGCCACAGCGAGGAGCTGTAGTAGAAGATCACGTTGATGCCGACGAACTGCTGGAAGACCGACAGTCCGATGCCGACCCAGACGATCGGCAGCAGGCCGAAGCGGCCGCGAAGGTCCCTGAATCGCGGTGCGTCGTCGCTGCGCACGGACCGTTCGATCTCGGCCACCCGGGCATCGAGGTCGACATGCTCGCCTTCGAGCCGGCGCAGCACGTCCTTGGCCTCGTCGGTTCTGCCGGCCGAGATCAGGTAGCGCGGCGACTCCGGGATGCGCAGCGCCAGCAGGCCGTAGACCACGGCGGGAACGGCCGCGATGCCGAGCATGACCTGCCATGCCTCCAGCCCCAGCAGGCTGCCGCGTTGGTCCCCGTCCGCGAGGGTGAGCACCATCCAGTTGACCAGCTGGGAGACCGCGATGCCCAGGACGACGGCGGCCTGCTGGAAGGAGACGAGCCGGCCGCGGTACTGGGTGGGCGCGACCTCGGCGATGTACGTCGGGCCGATCACGGACGCCATGCCGATGGCCGCGCCGCCCACGATGCGCCAGAAGGACAGGTCCCACGCCGTGAACGGCAGCATCGAGCCGACACTGCTGGCCAGGAAGAGCAGGGCGGCCAGCTGCATCACCCGGAGGCGGCCGACGCGGTCGGCGAGCCGTCCCGCGAGCATGGCGCCGCCGGCCGCGCCGAGCAGGGCGATGGCGATGACGGCGCCGAGCGTGCCGGCGCCGACGTCGAACCGTCCCCTGATGCCCTCGACGGCGCCGTTGATCACGGCGCTGTCGTAGCCGAAGAGGAAGCCGCCCATGGCGGCGGACGCCGCGATGAAGACGACGTGACGCAGCCGGTCCGGCCGGGCCGAGAGGCCTCCGGCGGCAGGCTGTTGTGCTGTGCTGGTCACCTGCGAACTCCTGTGATGTGTGTCGTTGCCGTCTGCCTCGGGCAAGGAGCAAGGACAGCGGGCGCCGCGGCAGGTGCACGCACACTGCGGAGAGCGGCGCCCGGTGAGGAAGGGGGGAACCTGGTGCCCGGCTTCCGGACAGGCTGTGCAGGGCACCGCTCGAGCCGGGGCGAGCCGGCTCGGCGGGAGGCCGTTTCGGCCCGTGGGCAAGCCGGTCGGGTGGTCGATCGCGGGTGTTTGGTCGTGCCCGCGCCATCCGGGGGAGCGGGGCTGTCCGGCGGCTGCGTGAAGTTCTTCCGCGCTGCCGTGAACGGACCGGCGCGGAGGTGGCGCGCGGGCCGCGACGGCCGCCCCGGGGAGGGCGCCCGGCCCCGGCGCCGTCCGGGTAAGGACTGCGCTGCGGGGTGCCGGGCGCCCTCCCCGTCCGTGTCACGCCGGGTGATGCGGCGTCATGCCGGGGGATGTCGGCCGAGAGGTTTCGGCGCCGACCCGGTGTACGGGGGGCGGGTCCGTCAGTCGAGGTCCAGGCCGCGTCGGCCCGTCTCGTTCAGCTGGTCGGCGCCGAAGCGGCCGGTCCAGGTGCGCTCGTAGTGCTCCTCGGGGAAGTCACTGGGGCTGGAGCCGGTCAGGAACGCCTCGCGGACCTTCGCCGAGTACTCCTCGTTGCGGGGGCACCAGGGAGCGGCGGGGATGTACATGACGTTGCCCCAGCCCTTCTGGTCGGTGATCGGCGCGACGCTGTGGATCATGTCGCAGTGCCACCAGACGGAGTCGCCCGCCTTGACGTCGGGGATGCCGGTGAGGGCTTCCATGAGGAGCGGGTGCCACTTCTCGTTGGCGGGGAAGACCTGGTTGGTGGTCACGCCGCACATGTCGTCGTCCGCGACGTCCGCGAGCAGCGGCCGCAGCATGAGGTACGCCATGGCCTCGGGGATTGGGACGGTGTGCAGGACGCCCTGGTCGTGGTCCATGTCCGACAGGGCGGTCCAGCCCTGGAAGGTGCGGAACGCCGAGCACATGGTGGAGCCGGGGTACTGGGGGCCGGCCGTGCGGTGGGCGGCGTCCCAGGGGTCGTACTCCTCGATGCTGCCGTCGAACAGGTGGCGGAACGCCTGCTGGTAGGCCTGCGTCAGCCACAGGTCGAGGGTGCCGGGGTCCAGGTGGGTGCCGAGCCCGTTGGAATCTGCGCCCGGGGGACGGCGGCGGATGCGGTCGGGGTACAGCGCGTCGCGGTTCGGGTCGAACCACTGCACGCCCTCGGACTCGTGCTTCCACAGGGAGTTGAGGAAGGACTGGACGTTGGCCATCCGGTCGCTCTGGCGGGCCTCCATCTGGGCCTGCGACCAGTAGATGGGGTAGATCTCCGGCTTGGAGCCGACGCTGCCGAAGAAGTCGTCGCCGGGGCCCCGGTAGTTCTCGAAGAACTCGTTGCGCTCCACGTAGTCCACGATCGAGGCGTCCCAGGCGAGGGCCTGGTCGCGCTCGAAGTGGCCGCGGACCACGAGGCAGCCGCGGCGGCGGAGCTTGTCGAGCTGCTCCGGGGTGACGGTGCCGTTCGCGATGTCCGCGTAGTCGATGACCGGCCACACGCTCTCGCCGCGCTCCCTGTCCGCCTGGATCTCGGCCAGCCGGGCGCGGACGCGCTCCTCGACGACGGCGAAGACCTCCTCGACGGTGCGTCCGGAGGACTCGATACGGGCGCGCAGCGCTGGCTTGATCTCGCGGATGGCAGTGGCGAGGTCGTCGGGGACGGTCTCCCAGTGCGGCAGGGCGGGGAGACCGGCCTGCTGGGTACCAGTTGCGAGCGTCATTGCTCGGGCTCCTTTGGTCAGGACTCCTTACTAGATGGTCAACGTAGCCGCACGCCCACATTTGGGCAAGAGTCCTGACTAAAATCCTCGGCATGTCACTGGCCAAGCCGTCACTCGAAATGCTGCGCACGCTGACCGACGAGAACGTGCTGCGCGCGCTGATGGAGGAAGGGCGCCTGACCCGCGCGGAGATCGCCGCCCGGACCGGGATCTCCAAACCGACGGTCTCCGACAGCGTGCGGCGGCTGAGCGAGGCCGGCCTGCTCGCCGACACGGGCGAGCGCACCACCGGCCGCGGCCGGGTCGGCACCTACTACTCGCTGGCCGCGGACACCGGAGCGGCGCTGGTGGCGAGCATCAGCCCCGACGGCGTCGTCGCGGAGACGGTCGACGCCTTCGGCACCACCACCGCCCGCGCTGAAGTCGGCCTGGGCCGCGCCCCGGGCCCGCACGCGACCGCACAGGCCCTGACCGAAGCGGTCGCGCTGGTCCGGCCCCGGGTGCACGGCCCACTGCGTACGGCCGTGATCAGCGCGGCCGATCCGGTCGACCGCGCCACCGGACGCCTGGTGCATCTGCCGGACGCCCCGTTCCTGGTCGGGGACCTGGACCCGGCCGCGGTGCTGGCCGGCCCGGTGGACGGGGCGGTGCTGGTCGACAACGACATCAACTGGGCCGCCCGCGCCGAGCACGCCACCGGACGCGCCCTCGGCGTCGACGACTTCGTCTACGTCCATCTCGGCGAGGGACTGGGATGCGCGGTGGTCACCGATGCGGAAGTCCGCCGCGGACACCATGGGTTGGCCGGCGAGATCGCTCACCTCTACACCGCGGGGCCCCGGGGCAGGGCGATGCCCTTCATCGAGGTCTTCGCCGAACTGGGCCTGCGCCGGACCGCGTCCACCGCCATCGACGTCGACGCCCTGCTGGGGGCCGCTCTCGGCGACTCCGCGACGGCGCGGCGGACCCGCGGCGCGCTGGCCCGCGCGGTGGGCGGGGTGCTGGCGGCGGCGGTCGCCCTGGCCGACCCCCAACTGATCGTCCTCGGGGGCCTCTGGGGCGCCGAGCCGGGCATCGCCGAGGCGATCCGCGAGCACTTCGCCGAACTGCCCCGCAGTGTGCCGGTCGCGGCGGCCCAGGTCGCCGAACCCACACTCGCCGGCGCCCGCGCCCGCGCCGTGGAGGAACTGCGCACCGCCATCATCACCACACCCCGCCCGGAACCGTCCGCCTGACCCGAAGCGTCCGGGTGTGCGACGCCCACCTGCGACGCTGCTGGCGCTCCGACCGGACAGGTTCGCCGGAAGCTCGCGGTGTTCGGCATGGACGGGCCTCGCCAACCCTCCGTAAGCTGGTGATCGCCTATGAAGGGGGCGGAGTGAACGGCAATCCGCTGTACCACTGGATAGCGTTGGCAGTGTCCACGGCGCTCACGCTGCCGTTGCCGGTGGCGATACTGGCAGGGTGGACACCGCCGTGGATGCGGAAGCGACAGGCCGGGATGAGGCTCCGCGCCTACGGCCTTCTGTGCATCTACGCCCTCATGCTCGTCAATGGCCTTCCCCGGATCGCCGACGCCTCCATCGAGACGGTCATGGCCTTCATGAACGTGGGTTTCGGCTTCATCGCCGCCGCCGCAGTCCTGTTCCTGCTCGCGGAACGCAGGGATTCAGCCGCCCGGGCAGTCGGCCCGGTCGAACCCCGGGAAGGGTGAGAGACACCTCGCCGCGCCGGGCGAGACACGGTCCGGATGGAGCACATTCCCACAGCGAGTGGTGGTCGCTCGGGCTGTATTGGGCGACCCCGGTTCCGGCCCCGGTAAGGGGCGGACAGTGCCTGGTTGGAGGGGCCCGCCGGCCCTTCCATACGGCCCGTCTTCGGGCTCTGCGGTGCGCGCTCCAGGAAGTTCGGTCAGGCGGCCGGGCGTGCTTCCCGCGCCCGCAGTGTGCGGGCGAGCCGGCCGAGCAGTACGGCGTTGAACAGTCCGGCCAGGGCCGCACCGGCGGAGAAGACCAACGGGCTCAGCCAGGCGAGGGAGGAGGCCTGCTCGGCGGGGGAGGCCATCAGGAGGGCGACGATGCTGAGCGGCGCCGTGGTCATGATCGGCCAGATCCCGGCGAACCCCGGGTCCGGCAGCAGGTACGCGGCCACGAGGAAGAACCCCAGCGACGCCGCGACCACGGCGAGATAACCCCGCGCGAGCCAGTTGTCCACCGCGGGTGCCAGCAGGGCCCGCGTCCTGTGCAGACGAGGGGACGCGGGGTGCGCCGTGCCCGTTCCCTCACGTTCCGGGAGGCCCGGGACGCGGAGGAAGGGCTTACGGAAGCCGGTCGATGCGGAGGTCGCGGATCTTTGGAGGAGGGCACCGAGTACGGCGGCGTTCACGAAGGCGCACAGAAGGAGCCATATGACCCAGAAGCCGATGGCCAGTACCTCGACCGCCCCACCGCCCTCGGTGCCCGGGCCGAAGGGCAGGACCATGGCCAGGAAGGAGAGAGGCGCCGTGAGCAGCAGAAAGCCCAGGGCGAAGCCGCTTTCCGGGAAGAGGAACATGACCAGGACGGAGAGGGCGAAGACAGCCAGATAGCTCCTGGCAAGCCAGTTGCCCGTGGCGAGCACGAGGAGCCGGTGCGGGAGGCTGCGCGGACGGGAGTCATTCGGCATCGCGGGTTCCTTCAGGTCGGTCCAAGCTCGGTGTTCTCCACAGTGGACCGGAACTCCCGT
>NZ_JBHSOA010000006.1:0-21691 GCF_042655885.1 Streptomyces chlorus | reverse complement strand
TGCACGGGAGTTCCGGAAGGCGCCCCCCATCATCAAGGGTCGTTTCCGGGTGGCATTCTGGGGCCGTGCGACCCTGGACCCTCTCCGCCGAGAGCGACCTTCGGCATCTACTCAATGAGTTGGGACCCGGTCGGCGTCGCGGACCTCGTTCAGGACGAGTACGACTGCATGCTGGTCCCTTTGCTCCAGCGGCTCCGTGGTGGTGCGAGCCAGACGGAGATCGGTGAGTTCCTGTGGCATGAACTGGAGGATCACTTCGGGCTCGACCCTCTGGGGCTGCGGCCCGAAGCGATGGCCGCCCGAGTGACCGCCTGGTGGACAGCTGCCGACCAGCGCTTTGACCGCATGGGTTCGCAGGGTTGAGCGATCAAGGCCATGAGGGCGAGCGGCGGCTGACAGCAACGGCTGACATCAACGACGCCGGACGGGGGCGTACATCAGCGCCCCGGTCCGGCCGTCGCTCCAGTCGACGGCAGCAGTCGGAACGGGCTCGGATCGAACTCCTGAAGGGATGGTCAGGGCCCTGCCGGCAGTCGACGCAACACGTCGGCCGGGTGCTCCCCTTCGCGACACAAGGTGCTGAGCATGGTCTGACCTTGTTTTTTCAACCTCCCGCCGGGGTGCTTGACCACTGGTGGGCCGTTGCGGTGAGGCGTAGACACGTCCCTGTCATGCCGAGAGGGGGAACTCCTCGCCCAGGGCGCGGAAGACGTCGGTGTTCAGGGCGAAGGCGCGCTTGCACTCGGTGATGACGCGCTGCTTCTCCAGGTCGTCCGCCTGGATGCCGTCGAGCAGTTCGCGGTACTCGCGCTTGAAGGCGGCCGGGTTGGATACCCCCTCGAAGACGTAGAAGCGGACGCCGTCGCCCTTCTTCGGGAAGCCCCAGGTGCGCTCCGCCTTGTCGCGGATGATCTGGCCGCCGGAGAGGTCGCCGAGGTAGCGGGTGTAGTGGTGGGCGATGTAGCCCGCCGGCCATGCGCTCGCGCAGTGCGCGACCCGCTCCGCGTACGCCCGCGTGGCGGGCAGTGCCGTCAGCGTCGCGCGCCATTCGGGGCCCCGCAGATGGGCCAGGTCCTGCTCCAGAGAGGGCAGGCGCAGCAGCTCCGGGCGGATGAAGGGGCCGGCCACCGGGTCCGACGCCAGCTGCGGTGCGCTGGACTCCAGCGCCGCGTACACGAACCACAGCTGCTCGGTGTAGCGCGCGTACGCGTCCATGCCCAGCCGGCCGCCGAGCAGGTCACTCATGAACGTCGAGGTCTCCGCCTCCACGTGCTGCTCGTGCGAGGCGGTGCGGATGAGGGTCGAGAAGGAGTCCATAAGTCCAGATCTTCTATAGTTAGGCTTGCCTAAGTCAATACTTTGCCGACAGTTCGTCGGTATCTCGTCGGTATCTCTACCCCGTTGCGGAACGACGAAAGCCCGCCCTCCGAAGAGGACGGGCCGAGAGGTCGGCGAGAGGTCAGGGGCCTGGGTCCGGTTACGGCAGGGTCAGGATGTCCGCGCCGGTGTCCGTCACCACCAGGGTGTGCTCGAACTGGGCCGTCCGCCTGCGGTCCCTCGTCACGACCGTCCAGCCGTCGTCCCACATGTCGTACTCGTGGGTCCCCAGGGTCAGCATCGGCTCGATCGTGAACGTCATGCCGGGCTGGATGACCGTCGTCGCGTGCGGGCTGTCGTAGTGCGGGACGATCAGGCCGGAGTGGAACGAGCTGTTGATGCCGTGCCCGGTGAAGTCCCGCACCACGCCGTAGCCGAAACGCTTGGCGTACGACTCGATGACCCGGCCGATGATGTTGATCTGCCGGCCCGGCCTGACGGCCTTGATCGCCCGGTCCAGCGACTCCCGGGTCCGCTCCACCAGCAGCCGGCTCTCCTCGTCCACGTCACCCACCAGGTACGTGGCGTTGTTGTCACCGTGCACCCCGCCGATGTACGCCGTCACGTCCAGGTTGACGATGTCGCCGTCGCGCAGCACCGTCGAGTCCGGGATGCCGTGACAGATCACCTCGTTGACCGAGGTGCACAGCGACTTGGGGAAACCGCGGTAACCGAGCGTCGACGGGTACGCGCCGTGGTCGCACATGTACGCGTGCGCCACCCGGTCCAGCTCGTCGGTGGTCACGCCGGGCGCGATGAGCTTGGCGGCCTCCGCCATCGCGCGCGCCGCGATCCGCCCGGCGGTCCGCATCGCCTCCACGGTCTCGGGGGTCTGCACCTCCGGCCCGGTGTACGGCGTGGGAGCGGGCTTCCCCACGTACTCGGGGCGGCGGATGTTTCCGGGTACGGAACGGGTGGGAGACAGCTCCCCTGGGATGAGCAGCGACTGGCCAGACATGGCGGCGAGTCTAATTCAGTGCTTACGGGGGACCATCCTCCGTGGCGAAAGGAGCCGGTCATGCCCCTCTTCAAGAAGCGGACGGTCGGAAAACCGGGCGAGTGGTACTACTGCCTGGAACACCAGAAGGTCGAGGAGGGCCCGGACTGCCCCAACAAGGACCGCTTCGGGCCCTACGCGAGCCGCGCCGAGGCCGAGCACGCCATGGCGACGGCACGTGAGCGCAACCTCCAGTGGGAGAACGACCCCAAGTGGCACGACGCCTCCGCGGGCGACAGCGACAGCGACAGGGGCCGCGGCGGCGAGGGCTGAGCCCTGCGTGACGGGCGCCCCCGCTCCGGTTACCAGCGGGCCGGGGGCGGGGCCGTCAGGAGGTCGGCCAGGCGGGACATGCGGTCCCGGAAGCGGCGGTGGCCCCGCGGTGACGGCAGGGCGTTCTCGCCGGCCGCCGCGCCGACCAGGTGCTGCACGGTGTCCAGGTCCAGCTCGGCGCCCGCCGGGACGGCCAGCGTCTCGTGGGCCAGTGCCGGCAGCTCGCCGTCACTGGGGCCGAGGGCCAACAGGGTCGCGCCGGCCCGGCGGGCGTCGGACACCCGCTCCAGCAGCGGGGCCGTGGGCTCCCCGGGCGCCACGACCAGCAGCGTCTCGCCCCGCCGTGCCGCCTCCAGCCGCCCCAGCCCCACCGCCAGATGCGCGGGGTCCGAGGGGCGCGCGTCGTGCCGTACGAGCGTCGGGACCAGCTCCGGCGTGCCCGACCAGGCCGCCTCGTCCACCAGATGCGCCGCCAGATGCCACGGCTCGTACTCCCGCGTGCCCACGAGCAGCAGCCCGCCCCCGTGCGACACCACCGACCCCCGCAGGGCCCCCGCGAACCGCCGGGTGGCTCCCAGCCACTCGGTCCCGGCGAGCACGTCCCGCAGCAGCGCGACCCGTACGGCATCCATGAGGTCGCACCCTGCCCCAACCGGGGCCCGGCGGCCCGGGATTCGCCCCCGATTCACCCGACTGGGGGGCGTGGGGCGGCGCAGTGACAGCGCTCACGTGGGGCCGCGTGAGCCGGAAACGGTTCCGCCGCGCCCGTAGAGTCGGGCCATGACCTCCAGTACCCCCAGCGACAGCGCACAGCAGCCCGAGAAAGCCCCCGCGCAGGCCGCCGAGGCCCCCGCGAAGGCGCCCGCCAAGGACCCCTGGGACCTGCCCGACGTCTCCGGGCTCGTCGTCGGCGTGCTCGGCGGAACCGGGCCGCAGGGCAAGGGCCTTGCTTACCGGCTCGCCAAGGCCGGCCAGAAGGTGATCATCGGCTCGCGCGCCGCCGAACGCGCGCGGGCCGCCGCCGAGGAGCTCGGTCACGGAGTCGAGGGCGCCGACAACGCCGAGGCCGCCCGCCGCAGCGACATCGTGATCGTCGCCGTGCCCTGGGACGGCCACGGCAAGACGCTCGAAAGCCTGCGTGAGGAACTGGCCGGCAAGCTCGTCGTCGACTGCGTCAACCCGCTCGGCTTCGACAAGCAGGGCGCCTACGCGCTCAAGCCCGAGGAGGGCAGCGCCGCCCAGCAGGCCGCCGCCCTCCTTCCTGACTCCCGGGTCACCGCCGCCTTCCACCACCTGTCCGCGGTACTGCTCCAGGACCCGGAGATCGACGCGATCGACACCGACGTGATGGTGCTCGGCGAGGTCCGCGCCGACGTGGAGATCGTGCAGGCCCTCGCCGGACGCATCCCCGGCATGCGCGGCGTCTTCGCCGGGCGGCTGCGAGGCGCCCACCAGGTGGAGTCCCTCGTCGCCAACCTGATCTCCGTCAACCGCCGCTACAAGGCACACGCCGGGCTCCGCGTCACGGACGTATGACCTCGTGGGGGACACTGGACGGTGAAGCAGTGTCCCCCGACAGGAGCCCAGCCGCCATGCCCCGACTCGCTCTCTACGCCCTCACCGTCTGCCTCCTCGCCGTCGCCGCGGCCGTCGTGTCCTTCGTCCAGGGCAGCTGGCTGGGCGTCGTCTGGATCCTGCTCGCGGGGCTGTCGTCCAACATGACCTGGTACTACGTGCGGCGGGGGAAGCTGGAGCGGGAGGCCGCCAAGGCGGCACAGGCCGCCGATGCGTCGCAGGGCGACCGGTCCGTCACCGGCTGACCGGTCACGAGCCGCGGCCGCCCGTCGGCCGGCTGCCTCACGCGCCGACCGAGCAGAGCTCGTTCTTCCCCTGCCAGAAGCGGAACAGTTCCAGGCCGCAGTACGTCTCCACCTCGTGGATGCCCAGGGCCGACAGGATCGAGTCGATCACGTCGAAGAACACGCCGTTCACCGCCGGAACCCACAGCAGCGCGAACACGAACAGCAGGCCGAACGGTGCGAACGGTTCCACCTGGCGCCGCAGGCTCCGCGACAGCCAGGGCTCGAGCACGCCGTAGCCGTCCAGGCCCGGCACCGGCAGGAAGTTCAGGATCGCGGCCGTCACCTGGAGCAGCGCCAGGAACGCCAGCGCGAACCGGAAGTCGGCCGGCACACCGTCCAGCGCGCCCAGCCAGAACGGTGCCGTGCACACGATCGCGAACAGGACGTTCGTCAGCGGGCCCGCCGCCGAGATCAGGCTGTGCCGCCAGCGCCCCCGGATCCGGTGCCGCTCGATGAACACCGCCCCGCCCGGCAGACCGATCCCGCCCATGATCACGAACAGCACGGGGAGCACGATGCTGAGCAGGGCGTGCGTGTACTTCAGCGGGTTCAGCGTCAGATAGCCCTTCGCGCCGATCGAGATGTCGCCGCTGTGCAGCGCGGTGCGGGCGTGCGCGTACTCGTGCAGGCACAGCGAGACGATCCAGGCGGCCGTCACGAACAGGAACACGGCGATGCCCGGCCGGCTCGCGAACCCGGTCCAGGTGGCCCATCCCGTGACCGCCGTGACGGCCAGGATGCCCAGGAACACCGGGCTGATCCTCCGGTCGCCGTGGCGGGTGGTGGCGGTGGTCATGGGGCTCCCTGGGCTGACTGTCGGGCCACGGCCCGTCGGCACAGGGCCGTCGGGCGGACGGCGGGACGCGCGGGGCGCCGCGCGTGGACTGCCCGACCGTACCGGGCGCACCCGGAAAACGTCTCGCGTCGGCCACCGGTTCCGGAGAGGGTGGGGGACCTGAAGATGACCGGTAAGGGGACCAGCAGGAGGGGGAGGGGCGTGAGCAAGGGCCGCCGACCCGCCCACCCGCCCCACCCTGTGACCGCCCCCGGACCAACGGAGACAATGGGCCCCGTGCGCTATCGCATCCTCGGTACCACCCAGGCACTTCGCCCCGACGGCACCACTGTCCCGGTCGGCGGGGCACGGCTGCGTGCGCTGCTGACCGTGCTCGCGCTGCGGGCCGGCCGTACGGTGCCGGTACGTCTGCTCGTCGACGAGGTGTGGGACGGCGAACCGCCGGCCGACGCGACGGGGGCGCTGCAGGCGCTGGTGGGGCGGCTGCGCCGGGCGCTCGGCGCGGACGCGGTGGCCTCCGACGACGGCGGTTACCGCCTCACCGCCACGGCCGACGACATCGACCTGCACCGGTTCGAACGGCTGGCCGGCGAGGGTCTGCGCGCGCTGTCCGACGGGAATCCGGTCAAGGCGGGCCTCGTCCTGGACGACGCCCTCGCCCTGTGGCGGGGCCCCGCCCTCGCCGATCTGCCCTACCGCACCGCCGAGGCGGCCCGGGTCGACGCCCGGCGCCTGGACGCCCTGCGCGCCCGGCACGGCGCCGCCCTCGCCCTCGGCGAGGCCGAGCAGTCGCTGCCCGAGCTGACCGCCCTGTGCGACAGCCATCCGCTCGACGAACCCCTCCAGGCGCTGCGGCTGCGCGCCCTGCGCGGCGCCGGCCGCACCGCCGAGGCACTGGCCGCCTACGAGGACGTACGCCGACTGCTCGCCGACCGTCTCGGCTCCGACCCCGGCGTCGAACTGCGCGGTCTGCATGCCGAGTTGCTGAGCCCTGACGCGGCGGCGCCCACATCGGCGCCACAGCCCGCGGACGCGGGGGCGTCCGGAGCACGGCAGCCCACCAGGACCTCACAGCCCACCGGCACCCCGCCCCCGCCCGGCAGTCTGCGGGCCCGGCTGACCTCCTTCGTCGGCCGGGAGGCCGACCTCGAGGCCATCCGGGGCGATCTCGCCTCGGCCCGGCTGGTCACCCTGCTCGGGCCCGGCGGGGCCGGGAAGACCCGGCTGTCGCAGGAGGCCGCCGAAGCCCTCCTGCGGGCGTCCGCCGCACACCACGGCGACGGTGAAGGGGCGGCCCGGGACGGGCTGCCGGCCCGCGCACCGGACGGACTCCTGGACCGGGCACCGGACGGGCTGTCGGCCCGCGTACGGGACGGACTCCTGGACCGCGTACGGGACGGAGTCCGGGTCGCCGAACTCGCCCCGGTCGACGACCCCGCCGGTGTCCCCGAAGCGGTGGTCACCGCCGTCGGCGCCCGCGAGACCGTGCTGTACGGCGCCGGTGCCGAAGGCATGAGGGCCGCCACCGAACGCGGCGACGACCCCGTGGACCGCCTCGCCGAACACTGCGGCCGGCGGCGCATGCTGCTCGTCCTGGACAACTGCGAGCACGTCGTGGACGCCGCCGCCCGGCTGGTCGAGACGCTCCTTGAACGCTGCCCCGGTCTCACCGTGCTCGCCACCAGCCGTGAACCCCTCGGTGTCCCGGGGGAGGTGCTGCGCCCGGTGGAACCGCTGCCGGAACCGGTCGCGCTGCGGCTGCTCGCCGACCGTGGGGCCGCCGCCCGCCCCGGCTTCCGCGTCGACGACGACCCGAAGGCGTGCGCGGAGATCTGCCGCCGGCTCGACGGGCTGCCCCTCGCCATCGAACTCGCCGCCGCCCGGCTGCGGATGCTGACCCCGCGCCAGATCGCCGACCGGCTCGACGACCGCTTCCGGCTGCTCACCTCCGGCAGCCGCACCGTCCGGCCCCGCCAGCAGACCCTGCGGGCCGTCGTCGACTGGTCCTGGGACCTGCTCGACGACGGTGAACGGGACGTCCTGCGGCGGCTGTCCGTCTTCGCGGGCGGCTGCGACCTCGCCGCCGCCGAGGCCGTGTGCGGGCCCGCCGTACTGGACGCGCTCGGCTCACTCGTGGACAAATCCCTTGTGGTGGCGGCCTCTTCGGCAGACGGCACCGGCGGTGACGAGATGCGCTACCGGCTGCTGGAGACGGTCGCCGAGTACGCCTCCGAACGGCTCGACGAGGCCGGGCAGCGGCCCGGAGCCGAACGCGCCCACCTCACCTACTACCGCGAACTCGCCCGCACTACGGACCCGTTGCTGCGCGGCTCGGACCAACTGGCCGCCATCGAACGGCTGGAGCGCGAGTACGAGAACCTGCGCACCGCGCTGCGCCACGCTCTCGCCGCCCGCGACGAGCAGGAGGCGCTGTGCCTGACGCTGTCGCTGACCTGGTACTGGCAGATGCGCGACCAGCGGATCGAGGCCCGCAACTGGTGCCGCGAGGTGATGGCACTGGGCCCGGACCCGTTCGCCGAACCGGTCGGCCCCGTCCCCTCGTTGTGGCAGCGCTGCACCGACGCCCCGCCGCCGATGACCGACGAGGTGCTCGTCGAGGCCCGGCGTGGCGTGCATCTGTCCCACATGGCCTGCATGGACACGGAGTTGGACGACTGGATGACTCCGAAGGCGCAGCACAGGCTGCGCCTGATCGCCGCTGCCTACGAGCCCGGCCAGCCGCAGACCTGCCGCCCGCCCGGCACGTTCTGGGCGTTCGCCCTGATGCTGAGCGGCGAGATGAGCACCCTGCGCACGGTCGTCGACGACGCCGTCCGCACCTGTCGGCAGACACCCGGATTCGACTGGGAGCTGGCCTCCAACCTGCAGATGAGGGCCAACTTCCTCGCCAACCGCAGTGACTGGGCGGGCGACGCGCTGCGAGACGCGGACGAGGCCCTGGAGATCTACCGGCGTCTCGGTGACGCCTGGGGCATCGCCGAGACCCTCTCCGCACGCGGCGAGGCGCGCGAACGCCGCGGTGAGTGCGTGCTCGCCGCAGCCGACTACGAGGCGGCGATCGGGTACGCCGAACGCCTCGGCGCCCGCGCCCAGGCGGCGGTGCTCACTGCCCGGCTGGGCGGCGTACTGCTGGAGGCCGGCGAGGGGGAGCGCGGTGAGCGGCTGCTGCGCGAGGTCATCGACCGGGGCGGCGGCGGGCACGAGCCGGCGTTGCCCGCCGCCCGGCTCTTCCTGGCCGGCTGGCTCGGTCTGACCGGGCGCACCGCCGAGGCCCGGGACCAGCTGCGGGTGCTGCGCGAGGAGTTCCGTATCTCCCACTACGTCGTCTTCGACGCGTTCATCCTCGGCGCCGAGGGCTGGCTCGACGTCGTCGACGGACACGAGGAACGGGCGCTGGTGACGATCCGCGCGGCGCTCGCGCAGTCCGGCAATCCGCTGGCCCTGGCCCTCGCCTCCCACATGCGTGCCGCGCATCTGACCATGGGTGCCACGGCCCTGGCCGGCGTGGACGGCGGGCGGCGCGCCCGCGACGCGGCCCGCTGTCTCGGCGCCGCCGACGCCTCGCTGCCGCCCGGTCATGTCGCCGGGCGCATGGAGCGCGAGGTGCGCGACCTGGCCGAGCGGCGGACCCGGGACTCCCTCGGCGACACGGCGTACGAGGCCGCGTACGCGGAGGGCGGCCACCTCTCTCCGGAGGAGGCCGCCACCCTGGTCTGACCCGTCACGCGGGGACGCGTGATCAGCTCTTCGTGCGGAACTTGTGGATCGCGACCGGGGCCATCACCGCCGTGATCCCCACCGACCAGGCCACCGTCAGCCACAGGTCGCCCGCGACCGGGCCGCCCACCATCAGGCCGCGCGCGGCGTCGGCCAGCGAGGACAGCGGGTTGACATCGGTGAAGGTCTGCAGCCAGCCCGGCATCGACCGGGTCGGTGCGAAGATCGACGAACCGAACTGCAGCGGCATCAGCACCAGGAAGCCCATCGCCTGCACCGACTGCGCGTTCTTCATCGTCACACCCAGCGTGATGAAGATCCACATGAGGGCCGAGCCGAACAGCACGGCCAGCCCCACGGCGGCGAACAGCCCCGGCCAGTTGGTGATGTCGAAGCCGACCAGGACACCGACGACCAGGAGGATCGCGGTGGCGATCAGCATGCGCAGCACCTCGACCGCGATCTTGGCGAACAGGACCGAGCCACGGCCGATGGGCAGCGACCGGAAACGGTCCATGACACCCGTGTTGAAGTCCTGGTTGAAGCCGGTACCCACCCCCATGGCCATGTTCATGCCCATCATGGCCATCAGGCCGGGCACGATGTACTGCACGTACGCCTCCTGCCCGCCGCCCAGCGACTGCCCGATCGAGCCGCCGAAGACGTACACGAACAGCAGGGTGAACACGATCGGGAACAGCACGGCGTCGAACATCGACTCCGGGTCCTGCCGGATCCACAGCAGATTGCGGCGGACCAGGGCGCTGGTGTGACGCAGATGGGAACGCAGCGGAATGCGGCCGTCCGCGGCGGTCGCGCGGGAGGTCCCGGCCGGCCCGCCCGCTCCGCCTGCCCCGCCCGCCCCGGTCGCATCGGCCGGAATGGTGTCGGTCTTCGCAGGTGTCGCAGTCGTAGCAGTCGTCGTGGTCTTCGCGGAAGTCGCGGAGCTCATGCGGCGGCCTCCTCGTGGGTCTCGGCGGGCACGGTGTCCTGCGGGGCACCGGCGCGGTGGCCGGTGAGCGACAGGAACACCTCGTCCAGGCTGGGCAGTTCGGTGGCGATGGAGGCAAGGGTCAGACCCCGCGCGGTGACGGCGCCGACCACCGCGGTCAGCTGCTCGTCGCTGAGGATCGGGACCAGGACGGCACCCCGCTCGGAGTCCACGGTGGTGGCGGCAAGCCCGGTGATGCCCAGCTCGTCGAGGGCGGAGGCGAGCGGGCGCAGCTGGAGCGGATCGGCCGGGCGGATTCGCAGGGTGCGGCCGCCGACCTTGGCCTTCAGCTCCTCGATGCCGCCGTTCGCGATGACCTTGCCGCGGTCCACGACGGTCAGCTCGGAGGCGAGCTGCTCGGCCTCCTCCATGTACTGGGTGGTCAGCAGCACGGTCACCCCGTCCCCGACCAGCCGCCTGACCTCGACCCACACCTCGTTGCGGGTGCGCGGGTCCAGTCCCGTGGTCGGCTCGTCGAGGAACAGCACCGCAGGCCGGCCGATCATCGACGCGGCCAGGTCCAGCCGGCGCCGCATACCGCCGGAGTACGTGGCGGCCGGGCGCCGGGCCGCCTCGGTGAGCGAGAACCGCTCCAGCAGCTCGTCGGCGCGGCGCCGGGCCTCCTTGCGGGACAGGTCGAGCAGCCGGCCGATCAGGTACAGGTTCTCCCAGCCGGCGAGCTTCTCGTCCACGGAGGCGTACTGTCCGGTCAGCCCGATCACCCGGCGCAGTTGCCGGGGCTGGCGGAGCACGTCGTACCCGGCGACGGTGGCCTCGCCCGCGGTCGGGGCGAGCAGGGTGGAGAGAATGCGCACGAGGGTGGTCTTGCCGGCGCCGTTCGGCCCGAGAACCCCCATCACGGTGCCTTCGCGCACCTCCAGGTCCACACCGTCCAGTGCCCTGGTCCCGCCGTAGTGCTTGACCAGCCCCCGTACGGTGACGGCGCTGCCCGCGCCACCGGAGTCGTTGTCGTTTCGCGTCATGCCCCGACCTTCGCACCCCCCACCGACAAACCCCCGACAGCCGTCCGACAGAAGGCTGACGGGAGGCTGTCGGAGGGGCACTGTGCCGGTGCGGGCGGCAGCCTATCCCCGCGCCCCCGACATCCCCACGACGACCACCGCCACCGTCAATTGAGCAACCACGACGGCGAGCACCACTTCCGCGAAAGCGGCGCCGGTTTAGGCGCAAAAGGGGGACGGCCCGCCGATGGGGGAAGTCGGCGGGCCGTCCGTGTGCGGTGTTGGCTCAGTGGCAGCGCTACCGCGGCGCTGCTCCAGTGGCTGTGCTCAGTGAACGGAGTGCTCCTCCTGCGGGAACGTTCCGCCCACGACGTCCTCGGCGAACGCCTTCGCCGCGCCGCCCATGACCTCACGCAGGTTCGCGTACTGCTTCACGAACTTCGGCACTCGGCCGCCGGTCAGCCCGAGCATGTCGGTCCACACCAGCACCTGCGCGTCCGTCTGAGGCCCCGCGCCGATCCCGACGGTGGGGATGTGCAGCGTCCGGGTCACCTCGGCGGCCAGCTCGGCCGGCACCAGCTCCAGGACGACGGCGAAGGCGCCCGCGTCCTGCACGGCCTTGGCGTCCCGCAGCTGCTGCTGCGCGGCCTCCTCGCCGCGCCCCTGGACGCGGTAGCCCATGGCGTTCACGGACTGCGGGGTGAGTCCGATGTGCGCCATCACCGGGATGCCGGACTCGACCAGCAGCTCGATCTGCCGGTGCGAGCGCTCGCCGCCCTCCAGCTTGACGGCGCCGACCCCGGCCTCCTTGACCAGCCGGGTCGCCGAGCGCAGCGCCTGCACCGGCCCCTCCTGGTACGAGCCGAAGGGCAGGTCGGCGACGATCAGGGCGCGGCTCGTGCCGCGGACCACGGCCGCGGACAGCATGGTCATCTCGTCGAGGGTGACGGGGACGGTCGTCTCGTACCCGAGGTGGCAGTTGCCCGCGGAGTCGCCGACGAGCACGACCGGGATGCCGGCCTCGTCGAAGACGGACGCGGTCATCGCGTCGTAGGCGGTGAGCATGGGCCACTTCTCGCCGCGTTCCTTGGCGAGGGCGATGTCGCGGACGGTGATACGGCGTGTGCCCTTGCCCCCGTACAGCGCCTTGCTGCCGTCGGAGGGGACGGGCCTGCCCGTCGGGGCAGCCGAAAGCTGCGTCATTGCAACGGCTCCTAACACGTCATCTCGAGGCACCCTGACGGCGTCCCCGGATCGCCTCCATGGTGGCACCTCGCGGGAGTCGGTGCCAGAGGATGGTCTCCACCGAAAGGCGGCGCAATACCCCGGCAAGGTCTCGGCAAAGGAATTCCGATACGAGACGGTATCGTTTCGAAACGGTCCTACGGTGGCCTTATGACTTCCCCCGCCGCCGCCCCCGACCGCCGGATACCGGAACACGTGCACCGGCGCCGCTGGCTGATCCTCGGCGTGCTGATCCTGAGTCTGCTGATCGTCGCCCTGGACAACTCGATCCTGAACGTCGCCATCAAGACGATCTCCACGCCCGCCCCCACCGGCCTGGGCGCCACACAGAGCGAGCTGGAGTGGGCGATCAACGCCTACACGCTCGTCTTCGCGGGCCTGCTGTTCACGGCGGGCCTGCTGGGCGACCGGCTCGGCCGTAAGAAAGTGCTGCTCGGGGGCCTCGCCGTGTTCGGCATGGGCTCGGCGCTCGCCGCCTTCTCGGGCTCCCCGACGGAGCTGATCGGCTTCCGCGCACTGATGGGTCTGGGTGCCGCGTTCGTCATGCCGGCGACTCTGGCCATACTGATGAACGTCTTCGAACGGGACGAACAGCCGAAGGCCATCGGCATCTGGGCGGGAGGCGTGGGCCTCGCCATCGCCATCGGCCCGGTCACCGGCGGACTGCTCCTGGACCACTTCTGGTGGGGCTCGGTCTTCCTCGTCAACGTGCCGATCGTGCTGACCGCCCTCGCCCTGATGCTGTGGCTCGTGCCGGACTCCCGCGACCCGGACCCCGGCCGGATCGATCCCGTCGGTGTCGTCCTGTCCGTGGTCGGCCTGGTCCTGCTGGTCTACGGCATCATCAAGGGCGGCCAGCTCGCCGACTTCACCGACGCCACGGCGCTGTCGGCCATCGGCGCCGGGCTCGCCGTACTCGTCGCGTTCGTGGTGTTCGAGAAGCGCAGCACCCACCCCTCCATCGACATGGCGTACTTCAAGAACAAGGTCTTCTCGGCTTCGATCGTCGCGATCGCGCTGGTCTTCTTCGCACTGTTGGGTGTGTTGTTCTTCGCCGTCTTCTACACCCAGAGCGTGCGCGGATACTCGCCGCTGGAGACCGGTCTGCTGATGCTGCCGCTGGCCGCCGCGCAGATGATCTTCGCGCCGAGGGCCCGGCTGCTGGTGGACCGGTTCGGCAACAGGGCGACCACCACCGGCGGCATGCTGCTGCTCGCGGCGACGCTGGCCGCGTTCGCCGCCCTGGACTCGCACACGCCCATCTGGATCCTCGAGGTGATCTTCTTCCTGATGGGTGCCGCGATGGCGAACGTCATGACGCCGGTCAGCGTCGTGATCATGCAGGCGCTGCCCAGGGAGAAGGCGGGTTCGGCCTCCGCGCTCAGCAACACCTTCCGCCAGGTCGGCGGCGCCTTCGGCGTCGCCATCCTCGGCTCGGTGCTGTCCACCGCGTACCGCACGCACATCGAGGACAAGCTCGTCCTGCTGCCGCCGGGTGTCCGGCACGCCGCCGGCGAGTCCATCGAGGCCACCCTGGGTGCCGCGGCCCGGCTCGGGCCGCGCGGTGACGCCCTGGTCGGTCCGGCCAACGAGGCGTTCCTGCACGCCATGCACATCACGGCGCTGGCGGGCGCGGGCGTCGCGGTGTTCGGCGCGATCGTCGTCGCCCTGTTCCTGCCCGGCCGGAGTCCGGAGCCCGAGGGGGACGAGAAGGACGAGGAGTTGGTGTCGACGGGGACGACGGGCGCGACGGGGACGACGGGCGCGACGGGGACGACGGGCGCGACGAAGAGGTGGGACTGAGAGGCGGGAGTGGGACGCGGGACTCGGGCAGGGGACGCGCACCGGGGAGAATCGTCCCAGTCCACGGAAAGGACGCAGCGACGTGAGCCTCGCCGACCCCGGCACCACCGACCCCGGCCCCGTTCCCCGGCCGGACGGCCCCGCACGCGGCCGCCCCCGCAGCGAGGCCGTCGAACGGGCCATCATCGAGGGCGCGATGAAGCTCCTGGAGGACGGTGTGCCCCTCGCGGAGCTGTCCATCGAGCGGATCGCCCGCACCGCAGGCGTCGGCAAGGCCACCATCTACCGCCGCTGGAGCGGCAAGGAGGCACTCTTCGTCGACGTCCTGCGCGCCGCCGAACCCGTCGACCCCGAACTCCCCGGTACCTCCCTGCGCGACGACCTCGTCGCCCTGCTGGAGTCCCTGCGCCGGCGCGGCCTCGCCAGCAGGGCCTCGGTGATCCTGCACAACGTCCACGCCCAGATGAAGAGCAGCCCGAAGATCTGGGCCGCCTACCACAACACCGTCGTCCTGCCGCGCCGCAGGCTCGGCCTGGAGGTGCTGCGCCGCGGCAGGGAGAACGGCGAACTCCGCGCCGACGTCGACCTCGAACTGCTGAACGACATCGTCGTCGGCCCCCTGCTCGTCCGCACCCTTCTGCGCCCCGACGCCGGTCTGCCGGAGGGGCTCGCCGAGCAGGTCGTCGACACCCTGCTCCAGGGCCTGCGCCCCGTCGCCGTCGACGCCGACCGGCCTGCCCTCGACGACGGCAGTCCCGCATCGGCCGGCAGCGGTTCCGGCCGACACCGGATCCGACCGGAATCCTGAAACAACCAGGACTCCCAGGACTTCCCGGTCTCCCCGCCGCCACGTTGTGCGCGTTTCGTCACAGAGCGCGCTTTCCTTGATCCCTTCTGGAACTCCCGGAGCGGTCCTGTTCGTCCTCGCCTCCGTACGGCCGTCGACAGACGGCGGGAAAGGCGCCGATCATCCCCTAGGGTCTACGCACGGGGGCGACGGTGTGCACGGCAAGGTGTGAGGCGACGGTATGGCGCAGCAGGCGTACGTGACGGAGACGGACGACGGCGGCTCGGGGCCCGAGCAACGCCGGACACCCGGGCTTCGGCGCCTGTGGGACCGCCTGACCAGAGGCTGGCGCGGGGACCGCCGTATCTGGCGCCGGGGCGTGATCCTGGCCGTGTGCGCGGTGCTGCTCGCCCTGGTCATGGGCGCCCACGCCCGGATTCCCAACGTGATCGGCAACCTGGGCAGCCTGCTCGAGACGTTCCTGCCGTGGCTGGGGCTGGCCATCCCGGTGCTGCTGGTGTCGGCCCTCATCCGCAGGTCCGCCACCGCGCTGATCGCGGTGCTGCTGCCCGCGGTCGTCTGGCTGAACCTCTTCGGCGGCCTGCTCGTCGGCCGGACCGGCTCCGGCGGCGACCTCACGGTGGTCACGCACAACGTCAACGCCCAGAACCCCGACCCGTCCGGCACCGCCCGCGACGTCGCGGCCTCGGGGGCGGACGTCCTGGCCCTGGAGGAGCTGAAGGCGTCGGCGGTCCCGACGTACCGGGAGGCGCTGGCGTCGACGTACAAGCACCACGCGGTGGTCGGCACCGTCGGGCTGTGGAGCAAGTACCCGCTGAGCGACGTGGCGGCCGTCGACATACGCCTCGGCTGGAAGCGCGCGATGCGGGCCACGGTGGCGACGCCCGAGGCGCGGGTCGCCGTGTACGTCGCTCATCTCCCCTCCGTACGGGTGAAGATGGAGGCCGGCTTCACCGCCCGCCAGCGGGACAAGAGCGCCGACGCCCTGGGCGCGGCCATCATGCGGGAGCCCCTGGAGAACGTCGTTCTGCTCGGCGACCTGAACGGCACGATGAACGACCGCGCCCTGAACGCCGTCACCTCCCAGATGCGTTCGACCCAGGGCGCGGCGGGCGACGGCTTCGGCTTCAGCTGGCCGGCGGCGTTCCCGATGGCGCGGATCGACCAGATCCTGGTCAAGGGCGCGGAACCGCAGAGCTCGTGGTCGCTCCCCGAAACAGCGAGCGACCACCTCCCCGTCGCGGCCCGGGTGAAGCTCGTGACGCCGGGCGACTGAGAGCGCGGGGCGGCCTCGGGAACGGAGTCCCCGAGGCCGCCCCGCGGCCCTGCTCGCCTGCTCCCGCTACTCCCGCCAGCCGCTCGTGATCGGCAGCCGACGGTCCTTGCCGAAGCCCTTCGGGGAGATCTTCGTCCCCGGCGGGTACTGCCGCCGCTTGTACTCGGCCCGGTCGACCATCCGCAGCGTCTTCTTCACCAGTTCCGCGTCGAACCCGGCGGCGACGATCTCGTCCGCACCCCGGTCCCGGTCCACGTACAGCTCGAGGATCGCGTCGAGGACGGGATAGTCCGGCAGCGAGTCCGTGTCGACCTGGCCCGGCCGCAGTTCCGCGCTCGGCGGCTTCGTGATCGAGTTCTCGGGGATGGGCGGGGTCTCGCCCCGCGCCGCCGCGGAGCGGTTGCGCCAATGGGCGAGCCGGAACACCGACGTCTTGTAGACGTCCTTGATGGGCCCGTACGCCCCCACCGAGTCCCCGTACAGCGTCGAGTAGCCGACCGCCAGCTCCGACTTGTTGCCCGGCGCCAGGACGATGTGGCCCTCCTGGTTGGAGATCGCCATGAGCATCGTCCCCCGGAGCCGGGACTGCAGGTTCTCCTCCGCCAGCCCGGACAGCCCCAGCGCTCCCATGTACGCGTCGAACATCGGCTCGATGGAGACGGTCCGGAAGTTCAGCCCGGTCCGCCGCGCCAGCTCCGCCGCGTCGCCCCTGGAGTGGTCCGAGGAGTACTTCGACGGCATGGCCACGCCGTGGACGTTCTCCGCGCCCACCGCGTCGCAGGCGATCGCGGCGACGAGCGCCGAGTCGATCCCGCCGGACAGGCCGATCAGCACCGACCCGAACCCGTTCTTCTCGACGTACGCCCGGAGCCCCACGACCAGCGCCGAGTACACCTCCGCGTCGTCCTCGAGAGGTGGTGCGGATGCCCCGAGCCGCTCCGGCGCGTACGCGGGCAGCGGTGCCTCGGACAGGACGACGCGGTCGATCCGCAGCCCGTCGTCGACCACCTCGCCGACCGGGGGCGCGTTCGCGGCGGCCGCCGGGAGGTCGAGGTCGAGCACCACGCACTCCTCGGTGAACTGCGGCGCGCGCGCCACGACGTCGCCGTCACGGTCGACGACGATCGAGTCCCCGTCGAACACCAGCTCGTCCTGTCCGCCGGTCATCGCGAGGTACGCGGTCGTGCAGCCGGCCTCCTGGGCCCGCTTGCGGACCAGTTCGAGCCGGGTGTCGTCCTTCTCCCGCTCGTAGGGCGAGGCGTTGACGGAGAGCAGCAGCCCGGCCTTCGCCGACCGCGCGGCCGGGACCCGGCCGCCGTCCTGCCACAGGTCCTCGCAGATGGCGAGGGCGACGTCCACGCCGTGCAGCCGCAGGACGGGCAGCGTCCCGCCGGGCACGAAGTACCGGAATTCGTCGAAGACCCCGTAGTTCGGCAGATGGTGCTTGGCGAAGCTCAGCACGACCTCGCCGCCGTACAGCACGGCCGCGGCATTGCGCGGCGCGCCCGCGGGCTGGCCGTACTTCGGCTGGGCGGCGGCGCTGCGGTCGAGGTAGCCGACGAGCACGGGCAGTTCCCCGAAGCCCTCCTCGGCGAGCCGCGCGGCGAGGGAACGCAGGGCCTCGCGGGAGGCCTCCACGAAGGACGACCTCAGCGCGAGGTCCTCGACGGGATACCCGGTCAGCGCCATCTCCGGGAACGCCACGAGATGGGCTCCCTGCTCGGCACAGTGCCGGGTCCGGCGGACGATCGTGTCGGCGTTGCCGGCGAGGTCGCCGACCCGCGAGTCGATCTGGTTCAGAGCGAGACGAAGTTGAGGCACGCGGCTCAGTGTAATCGTCAATTCGACGCTATGGGTCGGCAGGCTCGGGTGGGCCTTGGATCACCACGTGCCGGAAAATGTGAAGTGCCGGAAAATTTGAACGCGAGATGCGTATTACCTACGCTGCCCGGTATGAGGCTGCTGCGCTCCACCGACCTGGCCCTGCGGGTCCTGATGCGCCTCGCCGTGGCCGGAGAGGACGCCAACCCGACGACGCGTGATGTCGCCGAGGCCATGGGCGTGCCCTACACCCATGCCGCGAAGGTCGTCGCCGAACTCCAGCACATGGAGCTGCTCACGGCCCGGCGCGGTCGCGGTGGCGGCCTCGCCCTCACGGAGCGGGGCCGTACGGCATCGGTGGGCGCCCTGGTGCGCGCCTTCGAGGGCGAGGGCGATGTCGTCGACTGCGAGGGCGCGTCCGCGTCCGGAGCCGGCACGCCCTGCCCGCTCCGGTCCGCCTGCCAACTGCGCGGCGCACTGCGGCGGGCCCAGGAGGCGTTCTTCGCCTCGCTGGACCCGCTCACCGTGTCGGACATCTCCGCGGGTCCGACGGGCCCGCTGCTGTTGGAGATCTCCCGCGCGCCGCAGCCGTAGCGCGCGCCGCAGCCGTGGCGCGCGGCCGTGCGGGGCGCGTTCAGCCCTGCTTGGCCAGCCAGAGGTCCGGGCCGAACACCTCGTAGTGGATGTCGGCCGGCGCGACGCCCTTGCCGATCAGCTGTTCCCGCACCATGCGCATGAACGGCAGCGGACCGCACAGGTACGCGCGCGTGCCCGCCGCGACCGGTACGCCGGTGAGGTCGACGTAGCCGGTGGACGTGCCGGCCGGGGCGTCCTGCTCGTACCACAGGTGCACCGCCGCGTCCGGCAGCTTCGCCGCGTACGTCTCGTGGTCCGCGCGCAGGGCGTGGTCGGCGGGGGAGCGGTCGCCGTGCACGACGGTCACGGGGGCGTCGTAGCCGTGGTCGGCGAGGTGGGCCAGCATCGCGGTCATCGGGGTCACGCCGATGCCCGCGGAGGCGAGCAGCAGGGGGGCGGCGGGTTCGGTGTCGAGGACGAGATCGCCGTACGCCTCGGACAGTTCCAGGATGTCGCCGGCCCGCACGCGCGCGTGCAGGTGGCCGGAGACCTCGCCCTCGGGCGTTCCGTCCTCGTCGCGTACACGCTTGACGCTGAACTGCCGCTCGTCGGGGCCGGGCGCGCCGGAGAGGCTGTACTGGCGGATCTGCCGGGCGCCGTCGTCGAGGGCGACACGGACGGAGACGTACTGGCCCGGACGGAAGTCCCGCACCGGGCCCCCGTCGGCGGGGCGCAGCCGGAAGGAGACGACGTCGGCGGTCTCGGTGACCCGCTCGACGACCTCCCACTTGCGCCAGCCGGGCCCGCCCTGCTCCTCGTAGAGCCGCTTCTCGATGGCGATGAGGGCGTTGGCCATCAGCCAGTAGACCTCCTCCCAGGCGGCCGCGACCTCGGGCGTGACGGCCTCGCCCAGGACCTCCACGATCGCGGCGAACAGGTGCTCGTGGACGATCGCGTACTGGTCCGGGGCGATGCCGAGCGAGGCGTGCTTGTGGGCGATGCGCCCCAGCATCGCGTCGGGCCGTGTGTCGGGGTGCGCCAGCAGGTGCGTGGCGAAGGCCGCGATGGACCCGGCGAGGGCCTCGCGCTGGGTGCCGGCCGCCTGGTTGCCGCGGTTGAACAGGTCACGCAGCAACTCGGGGCGGGCCTCGAACATCCCGGCGTAGAACCGCTCGGTTATCTCACCGAGGGCCCCGCCGACGGCGGGAAGCGTGGCGTGGACGGTGGCGGCGGACTGCTCGGACAGCATCGGGTCTCCTCGTTGTTCTCGACTGCCTTCTTGACTGCCTGCACCACCCATTAAAACTTGCATCTAAAATACCAATTAAAGGGGGGTGGGTGTCGGGCCGAGAGGCCAACCGTGTACAAGGCGTGCGCCGGAGGGAGGGCGGGGCGCGCTGGACCGGAACCGGGCCGACCGTTACGGATGCGGGCCCGAGCGGGCAGGATGGACAGTGGGCGGGGCGGGCCACGGGGTGGTACGTCTGGCGCGGCAGTGTCCCTTCGCGTCACGCCGGGGACCCGTGGAACGATCAAGGTCGGCAACACGGGCGAAACCCGGATGTGGTGGGATGACCCGAGTGCCCGACCGCCGCCCGAGGAGGCCACCCGGCGCGGGAGAGACTGGCGGCTGACCGGCAAGGATGGGGAAGCGGAAGATGGATAAGCAGCAGGAGTTCGTGCTCCGGACGTTGGAGGAGCGCGACATCCGTTTCGTACGCCTGTGGTTCACGGACGTACTGGGCTTCCTGAAGTCCGTGGCCGTGGCCCCGGCCGAACTGGAGCAGGCGTTCGACGAGGGTATCGGCTTCGACGGCTCCGCCATCGAGGGCTTCGCCCGGGTGTACGAGTCCGACATGATCGCCAAGCCGGACCCGTCGACCTTCCAGATCCTGCCGTGGCGCGCCGAGGCCCCCGGCACCGCCCGCATGTTCTGCGACATCCTGATGCCGGACGGCTCGCCGTCCTTCGCCGACCCGCGCTACGTCCTCAAGCGCGCGCTGGCCCGCGCCTCCGACCAGGGCTTCACCTTCTACACCCACCCGGAGATCGAGTTCTTCCTGCTGAAGGACAAGCCGGTCGACGGCAGCCGCCCGACCCCGGCGGACAACTCCGGCTACTTCGACCACACCCCGCACAACGTGGGCATGGACTTCCGCCGGCAGGCCATCACCATGCTGGAGTCGATGGGCATCTCGGTGGAGTTCTCCCACCACGAGGGCGCCCCCGGTCAGCAGGAGATCGACCTCCGCTACGCGGACGCGCTGTCCACGGCCGACAACATCATGACGTTCCGCCTGGTCATGAAGCAGGTGGCGCTGGAGCAGGGCGTGCAGGCCACGTTCATGCCGAAGCCGTTCTCGGAGTACCCGGGCAGCGGCATGCACACGCACCTGTCCCTCTTCGAGGGCGACCGCAACGCGTTCTACGAGTCGGGCGCGGAGTACCAGCTCTCCAAGGTCGGCCGCTCCTTCATCGCGGGCCTGCTGCGGCACGCGGCGGAGGTCTCCGCGGTCACCAACCAGTGGGTCAACTCCTACAAGCGCATCTGGGGCGGCTCCGAGCGCACCGCGGGCGCGGGCGGCGAGGCCCCGTCGTACATCTGCTGGGGCCACAACAACCGCTCGGCCCTGGTCCGCGTTCCCATGTACAAGCCCGGCAAGACCGGCTCCGCCCGTGCCGAGGTCCGCTCGATCGACTCCGGCGCCAACCCGTACCTGACGTACGCGCTCCTCCTGGCCGCCGGCCTGAAGGGCGTCGAGGAGGGCTACGAACTCCCGCCCGGCGCCGAGGACGACGTCTGGGCCCTCTCCGACGCCGAACGCCGCGCCCTCGGCATCCAACCCCTCCCGCAGAACCTCGGCGAGTCCCTCGCCCTGATGGAACGCAGCGACCTGGTCGCCGAAACCCTCGGCGAGCACGTCTTCGACTTCTTCCTGCGCAACAAGCGCGCCGAGTGGCACGAGTACCGCTCCGAGGTCACCGCCTTCGAACTCCGCAAGAACCTGCCGGTGCTGTAGCGCTCCGCTGCGGCGCGGAGGCGGGAGCCCCGGCGATCACCCCGGCTCACCACCCGGTGTCCAGGTGTCCGGCTCAGCGGGGGAACTTCCAAGGCCGGGTAGTTAGCGTTTTCGCAGTTCATGCAAGGGAGTTGAGGAATTCTCCA
>NZ_JBHSOA010000005.1:0-124402 GCF_042655885.1 Streptomyces chlorus | reverse complement strand
AACTCGACACAGCAGTCCAGCCACGATCAGACTCGCCTCTACCGCTTAACTGAACGGCATTGCGTCATGGCCCGTGTCAGTCTTCCCGGCAATTCGACGGCGTAGGCAGTTCTGGATCGATGAGGAAACCACCTCGAGTGATCGCTGCTCACGTATTGGCTGCACGGACCGATGGCTTTTCTCGGCTTCGTGTGTGACGAGAAGGGGTCCGGTCAATGGCGACGGAAAACGCGAATCAGTCGGTAAAAAGCCCTGCCGGCCGTGATCATCTCCCCTTTACCGGAGATGAATATCTCGAGAGCCTCAACGACGGCCGCGAGGTCTGGATCTACGGGGAGCGGGTGGAGAACATTGCCGAGCACCCCGCCTTCCGCAACTCCGCCCGCATGATCGCTCGCATGTACGACGCCCTGCACGACCCGGCGCGCAAGGACATCCTCACCGCGCCCACCGAGGGGGGAGGCTTCACTCACCGCTTCTACCAGGCGCCCAAGAGCGTCGAGGAGCAGGTGGCCTCCCGCGACGCGATCGCCGAGTGGCAGAAGATCGCCTGGGGCTGGATGGGCCGCTCCCCCGACTACAAGGGCTGTTTCCTCGGCACCCTCGGCGCCAACGCCGAGTTCTACCGGGGGTTCGAGGACAACGCGCGCAACTGGTACCGCAAGGCCCAGGAGAAGACGTGGTACATCAACCACGCCATCATGAACCCCCCGGTGGACCGCGGTATGGGCGCGGACGCGGGCAAGGACGTCTTCATCCGGGTCACCAAGGAGACCGACGCCGGCTTCTACGTCAAGGGCGCCAAGGTGGTGGCCACCGGATCGGCCCTGACGCACTACACGTTCGTCGGTCACGTGGGCCAGGTCGCCGTGCAGGACCCGGCCTTCTCGCCGGTGTTCATCACGCCCACCAACGCTCCCGGCGTGAAGCTGATCTGCCGTACGTCCAACGAGTACCGCGCGGCCGTGCTGGGCAGCCCGTTCGACTACCCGCTGTCGAGCCGTCTGGACGAGAACGACGCGATCCTGGTCCTCGACGACGTGTTCGTCCCCTGGGAGAACGCGTTCATCTACAACGACCTGGAGCAGGCCAACAAGTACAACATCCACTCCGGCTATCTGGAGCGCGCCTCCCTGCACGGCTGCACCCGGTTCGCCGTGAAGATGGACTTCCTGGTCGGCATGCTGGCCCGCGCCCTCGACGTCACCGGAGCGGGCCAGTTCCACGGCGTCATGTCCCAGCTCGGTGAGGTCATCGCCTGGCGCAACACGTTCTGGGCGCTGTCGGACGCGATGGCCAAGAGCGCGGTGCCGTGGAAGGGCGGCATGATCCAGCCCGACCCGCAGTTCGCCGGCGCCTACCGCGTGATGAACCAGCTGGCCATGCCGAAGATCAAGAACATCATCGAGCAGGTCGTGGCCAGCGGCCTGATCTACCTCAACTCCCACGCGAAGGACTTCAGGACCCCCGAGATCCGCGGCTACCTGGACACCTACCTGCGCGGTACGGGGGGCATCGACGCCGAGGAGCGCGTCAAGGTCATGAAGATGCTCTGGGACTCCATCGGCACGGAGTTCGGATCCCGCCACGAGCTGTACGAGATCAACTACATCGGCAGCAACGACGTGACGCGTCAGACCAACCTGTTCGGCGCCCGGGGCAGCGGTCTCCTCGACTACTGCAAGGACTTCGCCCAGAGCGCCATGGACGAGTACGACCTGGACGGCTGGACCGTGCCGGACCTGAAGGGCCCGGACGACGTCAGCATCCTCAAGGGCTGACCGTCCGCGGGACTCCCGTCCGCGGGACTCTCACCCGCGGGACTCCCACCCGCGAGGCTCCCGTCCGCGCGGCTCCCGGCCCAGCGGGAGCCCCGGCTCATCCGGCGGCGATGGTTCTGTGCGCGCCGCCGCGCTCTCATCCACCACAGGAGGACCCGTGGCTACGGCAATCGATGCTGCCCAAGTCACCTACGAGGCACCGGATCTCGAGGTGATGGAGAAGTTCCTGACCGCGTTCGGCATGGTGAAGGCCGAGGGCAGCGACGACCGGACCCTGTACATGCGGGGAACGGGCACTCAGCATCACATCCATGTGACCCGCAAGGCCGGCAAGCAGCGCTTCACCGGTGCGTCGATCGAGGTCGCCGCCTACGACGACCTGGTCGAGCTCGCCGCGAAGCCGGGGTCCTCCCCGGTCCGGAAGTCGACGGAGCCCGGCGGCGGCCACGAGGTCTCGATGACCATGCCCGACGGCATCGGGATCCGGGCGATCTGGGGCCGGGAGAAGGCCGCGCCGATCCCGGACCGGGAACCCTTCGTGATGAACAACGTCCGCGACAAGAACCGGGTGAACGCGGCCGTCCGCCAGCCCGTCGCGCCGTGCACCATCGCACGCCTGGGTCACTTCGTGCTCCACGTGAAGAACCACGACGAGTCGATGGCCTGGCTCAACGAGCGCTTCAACTTCCTGCCCTCCGACTACTTCGTCCCGCCGGGCGAGGAGGGCCCCGTCGTCGGCACGTTCGTCCGGCTGGACCTGGGCGAGCAGCTCGTGGACCACCACTTCATGCTCGTCCTGCAGTCGGACTGGGTGGGAGTCCACCACAGCGCCTTCGAGGTCACCGACATGGACGCGGTGATGTCGTCGCACGACTACCTCGTCCAGCAGGGGTACACCCTCGACGTCGGAGTCGGCCGCCACCTGCTCGGCAGCCAGATCTTCGACTACTGGAAGGACCCGTTCGGCTTCCGCATCGAGCACTACACCGACGGCGACATCGTCGACGGCAACCACCGGCCGACCAAGTTCAACGGTACGGCCAGTGACACCACCCAGTGGGGGAACCGCCCGCCCCTGGAGTTCTTCCAATGACCGGTACAGCGCGCGCGCACCGCGCCGAACCGCTGCCGGAGCCGGTCCGCGCCCAGCTGATCGGCGCGGGTTCGGCCACCGTGGCCAACATGCTGCTCCGGCGCGGCCTGCGGAACGTGATCATGGCCGGCGTCCGGCCGCTGGCAGCCGGCCAGCAGCCGCTGGTGGGCACGGCCTACACCCTGCGGTTCATCCCCGCACGTGAGGATCTCGACACCCTCGCCACCTACTCGAGGAGCGACAACCTGCACCGGCGGGCGATCGAGGAGTGCCCGCCCGGCGCGGTCCTCGTGATCGACGCGTTCGGCAGCACGGCCGCCGCGTCCATGGGCGACATGATGGCGGCGCGGCTGAAGCACCGCGGTGTGTCGGGTGTCGTCACCGACGGCGGGTACCGGGACTCGGCGGCCGTCAGGGAGACCGGCCTGCCGTGCTACCAGCGGGACAACGCCCCCAAGGCGACCCCCATCGCCCTGCACCCGGTCGCACTGGACGAACCCGTCGGCTGCGGCGGAGTGGCGGTCTACCCGGGCGATGTGGTGCTGGGCGACGGCGACGGCGTCGTGGTCATCCCCCAGGACCTGGCCGCGGAAGTCGCCGCGGAGGCCGCCGAAGCCGCCGCCTACGAGGAATTCGCGGCGCTGGAAATCCAGCGCGGCCGGTCCCTCTTCGGGCTCTTTCCGGCCACACCGGAGAGCCGCCAGGAATACGACACGTGGGTGGCCGCCGGCCGCCCCGGACGGGAGTGAACAGTGGACATCGACCCCGCGGCCATGAAGTCGCTCGAGATCCTGATCCATGCGGCAGACCTCAAGGACGAGGACTGGATCGACTACCCCGACTACGGGTTCCGCCAGTACTTCCTCCACAAGAACCCGGACACCGGCGCCAGCATCGCCCTTCTCGAGTACGACAAGGGCGGCACCATCCCGACCCGGCACACGCACGCCTCGAACCAGTTCATGTACTGCCTCGAGGGCGACTACGAGTACACCGACTCCGGCCTCCGGCTGCGTCCCGGTTCCTTCTACATGAACCCGAAGGACCATCCCCACGGCCCGACCCTGGCTCACGAGCGCAGCGTGCTGATCGAGATCTACGACGGCCCGCACTACTACGAGAAGCCCGAATACCACACGGACGAGACGATCGGCGACTTCCTTGCCAAGGAGTGAGGTGCCGGCCCGTCCGACGTATTCCCGCCGAACCCGCGACGTTGATGGAAAGCGATGATGAGCGAAACCACCAAGACTCTGTTCGACACCGACAAGGTGCTCGCCGAATTCGGCCTGGACCAGGTGCATTCCGGTACCTACGGGGACTCGATCGGCTGGGGAACCGTCGAGGGCCGGCCGGTCATCGAGGCGCAGTGTCCCGCCGACGGTGAGGTCGTGGGCCGGATCGCGGCCTCGGACGGGCAGGACTACGAGACGATCGTGGCCGCCGCCGTCGAGACCCAGAAGCGGTGGCGGATGGTGCCGCCGCCGCGACGCGGGGAGTTCGTGCGCCGGATCGGCCTGCTGATCGAGGAACACATCGACAGCCTGGCCGCGATCGTCTCGCTGGACACCGGCAAGTCGACGATGGAGGCCAAGGGCGAGCTCCGCGAAGCGGTCGACATGGCGACGCTGGCCGCCGGTCAGGCGCGGATGATGTACGGCTACACCCAGCAGTCCCAGCGGGTCGAGCACCGCATGTACGACCAGTGGCTGCCGCTGGGCGTGGTCGGTCTCATCAGCGCCTACAACTTCCCGGCCGCCGTCTGGGCGCAGAACGGGTTCCTCTCCGCGATCGCCGGCAACACGGTGATCTGGAAGCCGAGCCCCAAGGTTCCGCTGACCGCCGTCGCCGTGCAGAAGCTGGTCAACCAGGCGGCGGCGGAGCTGGGATGCGAGGGCGTGTTCTCCCTGTTCATCCCCGACGACAACGCCGTCGCCGAGAAGCTGGTCTCCGACACCCGCATCGCCATGATCTCGTTCACCGGTTCCACGACCGTGGGGCGCAAGGTCGCCGAGATCGTCGGATCGACGCTCGGCCGCCGGTACCAGCTGGAGTGCTCGGGCAACAACGGCTGCATCGTCGACGAGACCGCCGACCTCGAACTCGCCGCCAAGGCACTGACGTTCGGCGTGGTCGGTACGACCGGCCAGCGGTGCACGAGCACCCGCCGCGTCATCGCCCACGCGAGCATCGCGGACGAGCTGGTCGAGCTGATGAAGAAGGCCTTCGACCAGATCACCATCGGGGACCCCCGCGACCCGGACACCGTGGTCGGCCCGCTGATCGACCGGAAGGCGGTGGAGGACTACCGGAAGGTCCTCGCCGGTGCCGAGCGCCAGGGAGCCACCGTGGCGTACGGCGGCAACGTGATCGACCGCCCGGGTCTGTACGTCGAGCCGGCCATCGTCACGGGTGTCGAGCCGCACTTCGAGATCGCCCAGTCGGAGACCTTCGTGCCGATCGTCTCCGTGCTGACCTACGACGATCTCGACGAGGCCATCGAGATCCACAACGGCGTCGCCCAGGGTCTGGCCTCGGGCATGCACAGCACGAACCTGACCCACATCGAAACGTTCCTGTCGGCCCGGGGCAGCGACTGCGGCATCGTGCGCATCAACATGGGCACCACGGGCGCCGACGTCGGTTCCGCGTTCGGCGGCGAGAAGGAGACCGGGGGCGGCCGCACCGCCGGTTCGGACGCCTGGAAGGGCTTCATGCGCCGCCAGAGCGTCTGCGTGAACTGGGGCGGGACCTCCGCCTGGGACAACCGGATCGACCTGTGAGGACCACGGCCATGAAGAAGCAGCGTTTCATCTCCGACGCCGTGCGTGAGCCGGCGGACAAGATGTGGTCGAACTGCCTGCGGATCGACGACCTGATCATGATCTCCGGAATGACGGCGCGCGGGCAGGACGGGGCGAGCGTCCTCGGCGACACCGCCTACGACCAGGCCAAGGTCGTCTTCCAGAAGATCAGGGATTTGGTCGAGGCGGCCGACGCGGTCATGGACGACATCGTCAAGATGACGATCTTCGTCACGGACATGCGGGACAACGCCGGGGTGTGGAAGGCCCGTCAGGAGTTCTTCTCCGGCGACTTCCCGGCCTGCTCCCTGGTCGAGGTCTCCGCTCTCGCCAAGCCGGAGATCCTGCTCGAGATCGAGGCCATCGCGGTGGCCGGCTGCAGCGTCGACTGAGCGCTCTCAGCGACATCAGGCGCGTCCCACTGTGGAAAGTGGCCGTGGGCGCCATATCCCTCGGGGGTAGGAACTGTGTCCTCACCAACCAGAAATCCCAGATCCACCGATTCGGCACTGGCGGCTGCGGCGGAAGACCATGCCCTGGTCAGCGTGCCGATGTCAGAGCGAAAGAGCGGCTATCAGCTCTCCCTCAGTCCGATCAGTGTCGCGACCGCGCTCGTTATTTTCGCCATCGCCGGCTTCACGGTCGTGCTCGCCGGTTTCGCGGTCGGCATGATCGTCGGCGTCCTCGTCGCGGGCTTCGCCGTGCTCCTCGGCAAGGCCCTCGGGCGGATGGCCTTCGAAACCGGCATGTCGAGCACCATCACCTCCCGGTTCTTCGGGTTCGGCTTCATGGGCTCGTCGATCGGCTCGATCATCTTCGCGTTCATGATCCTCGGCTTCCTGGCCATGGAGTCCGCCCTCCTCTACCAGGGCACGCTGCTGATGTTCGACCTGCCTGATTCCTGGCTGGTGCGCATCCTCATCTACGGCCTCATGACGCTGGCGTGGATCACTCTGGCCATCTTCGGCCTCAAGCTCGCGCTGCGGGCGTCGGCCGCCCTGACCGCCGTCACGCTCCTGGTCACGCTCTACATGCTGATTCACATCTACGTGATCCAGGGCGCCAACCCGATGGACGTGTTCACCTACGGCGGTGTCGTCCCCGGCGGCCTCTGGCCGAAGTTCGAAGCCGCGATCGGGGTCATGGGCGCCACGGCGGGAACCATCGCCCTGGTCACGACGGACTTCGCCCGGTACTGCCACACGCGCCGCGATGTCACCATTCTGGCCGCCTCCGGCCCGATCACCCAGAACGTCGTCATGACCGTCCTGGGATCGCTCGTCGTCATCGGCGGCATGCCCGAGGTGATCAACCACCTCATGGCCAACGACGCCGGCCTGAGCGAGGAAGCGGCCGGCGCCGCGGGCAGCACGTACGTCATGGAGAACACGGGTGCCTTCTTCGTCATCTTCGCCGGCTGGATGGGCTTCATCACCATCTACGCCGCCCAGGCGAAGGCGCAGGCCATCAACGCCTACTCCGGCTCGCTGTCGCTGGTCAACCTGATCGACTCCCTCACCGGGTGGAAGCCGGGCCGGGCGGCGATGGTGGTGATCGGAAACGTCATCGCCCTGGTGATGATCGCCGTCGGCATCCTGGAGCAGTTCGCCGCCTACCTGGCGTACCTGGGCTCCATGACGCTCGGCATGTGCGGTGTGATGATCGCGGACTACTACCTGGTGCGGCGCGCGCGGTACGACCGGGCCACCCACCGGGTGGAGAAGTGGAACTGGGCCGGCGTCATCACGCTGGTGCTGTCCGCCGCCGTCGGCACGGTCCTGATGGCCACCGACGTCTTCGCCCTCGGCTTCCTGGTGTCGTTCGTGCTGGCCCTGGCCGCCTACCCGGCCCTGCGGAGCCTGCTGCCCGAAGGCACCGGCACCACGTTCGTCGCGGGTGAGGAAGCCGTCGAAGAGGCCGTCTGACCCCGGCCGGCGGCCACGACCCCACGGCACGTGGCCGCCGGCCCACCCCGGCCCGCATGGGCCGAACCCACGATTTCCAGGAGGTTCGGGATGACCGACATCATGTGGGACTCCGAGATCTATGAGAAGGCCGCCGACGCGAAGACCCTTGCGTCGAGCGCCGCGATCCCCTCGCTCGCCGATCCCCGCCTGCTTCGCAACACCCTGGGCAACTTCGCCACGGGCGTCGTCGTGCTCACGTACCGATCCGGCGACAGCTACTACGGCGTCACCGTGAACTCCTTCACCTCGGTGTCCCTGGATCCGCCGCTGCTGCTGGTCTCGATGCAGCGGAACTCGAGGGCCCTGACCTATCTGCTCGAGCGGCCCTTCGCGGTCAACGTGCTCGGCGACAACCAGCTCGACACCGCGCTCCACTTCGCGGGCAAGCCGCAGGACGCCCACCTCATCGAGTGGGTCGACGACGACAACGCGCCGCGGATCAACGGTTCGCTGGCGTACTTCCAGTGCACTCCGTGGGCGGGCTACGACGGCGGGGACCACGTCCTGGTCCTCGGGCGCGTGATGGCCTACGGCCAGCAGGACGACACCAACCCCCTGCTCTTCTACCGCGGTCAGTGGAGCGCACTGGCCCAGGAGAGCGGAACCGCCGGCGGCGGTGCGCAGTCGGAGAGGAGCCGGTCATGACGGTCCAGACCCAGGTGAACGAGGACTTCTCCGGGCTGCTGAAGCAACTGGACGCGATCTACCCCCTGTTGCAGAGCGAGGCCGCGGACGGCGAGCGCCTGCGGCGTCCGACTCCGGTGGTGCAGGACGCGCTCCGCGACAGCGGAGTCTTCACCTTGATGGTGCCGGCCGAACTCGGCGGCATGGAGGCGTCCCCCCTGCAGATCCTGCAGGTGATGGAGAAGCTGTCCCACGCCGATGCCTCGCTGGGGTGGCTGGTGCGCGCCGTGACGAGCGAGACGGCGGTCGCGGCCACGTACCTGGGCGACGAGGCGGTGGCCGAACTCTTCACCGAGGACACGTTCCCCCTGGTGGCGGGTCAGTCCACGTCGTTCACCGGCCGGGCCGTACGGGAGGACGGCGGCTACCGGGTGAACGGGGCCTGGCAGTTCGCGCCCGGGGTGTCCATGGCCACGCACCTCAATCTCGCGGTGACGGTCCACGGGACGGGAGAGCGGCTGGTCTGCCTGGTTCCCCGCTCGGCCCTGCGGATCAGCGACAACTGGGACATGCTCGGGCTGCGGGCGACCGCGAGCCTCGACTACCGGGCCGAAGACCTGCTGATCAAGGACGCCTACGTCTTCCGCCCCGGCCCGGAGCACGCCCGACGGGGCCGTTCCCTGCACGGCCTGAGTCCTGCTCTGCTGGCCGGCCTGCACCAGGCGGCCTGGTCGCAGGGGGTCGGGCGGCGCATGCTCGACGAACTGCGCGAGCTGACGCAGCGCAAGGATCCCGCCGCGGGGTCCCCGGTCACCAGCGACGAGTTCTTCGCGGAGTACGCACGGCACTTCTCGCACGTCCGGGGCACGATGGCACTGCTGCGCGAGACCTGGCGCGAGAACGAGTCGACGCTCGCGGCGCAGGCCCAACTGAACGACGAGCAGGAGACGATGTCGCGGCTCGCCTGCAGCCTCGCCACGCGGACCGCGCTGGAGATCAGTCAGCTCGTGCACCGTTTCGCGGGGGCCCAGGTCATGCGGGACGGCGCGCTGCAACGCTTCTTCCGCGACAGCCATGCGGGAAGCCAGCACCGGGGCTCCTCGCACATCGTGACGCAGAAGTGCGGCCGGATCCTGTCGGGCACTCTGCCCGCCGGATCGCACTGGGGGTTCTTCGATCTCGTCGTTCCCGAGCAGACCGCCGTCGGTGCCTGAGGCGTGATCCGACCGCGTCCCCGGCGTGCCCCCGCTCTTCGCGAAGTTCACCGACACCTTGACCGGCCCCGCTGACGCGGTCGCGGCCGCGTGCGTGTCCACCATGCTGCCGCTCCGCCCCGGAGACCCGTCCTGACCGGTACTCCCGGAGGAGCGGGGAGGGTTCGCGCCCCGCAGCGGTATCTGAAGCCCGGGACCTGGTCGAGGTGGCCATCGGCGGTATCGGCGCGGTGTCGACGCCGGTCGGCTGGGCGCTGTGCCGGGGCGTCGTGCGAAGTCGTCCCTTCGCACGGCGCCCCGGCATGCCGCGTTCCACGGAGCGAGCCGGGTGTGGCCCGGTGCCCTTCGCCGCTCTCCTCCACGACGTGACGGACCGCGTCGATCGTCCACCGGTGACGCCGGCCCTCCGGCTGCCCGCCCCGCCCCGTCCGCCCGGCCGGCGGGGCAGGCGCCTGCCGCGGCGCCTTCACCGCTGTCCGCTGTCCGCTGTCCGCTGGGCCGACGGCGCTACCCGCACCGGCGTCCCCGACCCACCCGGCCCCGTACTTGACCCTGACGTGGCGTGAGGGTGGAGGCTGACCGGGACGTCAGGAGGAGCCGACCCCGAGAAGCACTCCGCCTGCGGGTGGAGAGCCCCTAGGGGTACCTCCGTATGACGACTCGGGGAGGGGTCGTACCGGCGGAGGACGAGACGGGGCGGGGTCAGTCCTTAACCTGGCTTTACGCCGTTGGGGGGCGGCGAACACACCACCGGGGGGTGGGGTTTTCCCCAGAAGGAAGACTGCGCCGGGCACCAGGGCGCTCGGCCTTCCCGGCCGCCAGACTGAAACACGTCGAACGAACACGCACCAAGCGGCCGCCGGGCACGACAGCGGTCGCGCGGGCACCGCTTTCCCACCTGCTGACCGACATAGGAGACTTACCGTGACAACGGCTGTGACCATTCCCAAGCACGGAGGAACTGGTGGGCGTACGGCCGTTGCCGCGCGGGCGCGGCAGGTCGTGAAGGCGTACGGGGCCGGGGAGACCCGCGTTGTCGCCCTGGACCACGTCGACGTGGACATCGCCCGCGGTCGGTTCACCGCGATCATGGGCCCGTCGGGGTCCGGCAAGTCCACGCTGATGCACTGCCTGGCCGGGCTCGACACCGTCACCAGCGGGCAGATCTACCTGGACGAGACCGAGATCACCGGGCTGAAGGACAAGAAGCTCACGCTGCTGCGCCGGGACCGGATCGGTTTCATCTTCCAGGCGTTCAACCTGCTGCCGACGCTGAACGCGATCGAGAACATCACGCTTCCCATGGACATCGCCGGCCGCAAGCCGGACCAGCCGTGGCTGGACCGGGTGGTGGAGACCGTCGGACTGTCCGACCGGCTGAAGCACCGGCCCACCCAGCTGTCCGGCGGTCAGCAGCAGCGCGTCGCCGTGGCGCGGGCCCTGGCGGCCCGGCCGGAGATCATCTTCGGTGACGAGCCGACCGGAAACCTCGACTCGCGCGCGGGCGCCGAGGTCCTCGGCTTCCTGCGCAGCTCGGTCGACGACCTGGGCCAGACCATCGTGATGGTCACGCACGACCCGGTCGCCGCCTCCTACGCGGACCGGGTGCTGTACCTCGCCGACGGCCGCATCGTCGACGAGATGCACAAGCCGACGGCCGAGCAGGTCCTGGACCGCATGAAGGACTTCGACGCGCGGGGGCGTACGTCATGACCGTCCTGAAGACCTCCCTGCGCAACTTCCTCGCGCACAAGGGGCGGATGGCGCTGTCCGCGGTGGCGGTGCTGCTGTCGGTGGCGTTCGTGTCCGGGACGCTCGTGTTCACGGACACGATGTCCACGACGTTCGACAAGCTGTTCGCGGCCACGGCGTCGGACGTCACGGTCAGCGCCAAGGACGCCAACGACGGCGGCGAGACCACCTCGGAAACCGGCAAGCCGCCGGTCATTCCGGCCTCCGTGCTCGCCGATGTGCGGGAGGTGGACGGGGTGAAGTCGGCCGAGGGGGCGTTGCACTCCACCTCGCTGACCGTCGTCGACGGGGACAAGAAGAGCCTCTCGCCCACCAGCGGCGGCCCGACCATCGTCGGCAACTGGACCGCCAACGACGCCCGCACCATGAAGATCACCTCCGGTGCGGCGCCCGAGGGCCCCGACCGGATCCTGGTCGACTCCGACACCGCCGACAAGCACGGTCTGAAGCTCGGTGACGAGATCGGCGTGATCAGCGTGGTCGGCACGCACACCGCGAAGATCTCCGGCATCGCCGACTTCACCGTCACCAACCCCGGTGCCGCGATCTTCTTCCTGGACACGAAGACCGCCCAGCAGGCCCTGATCGGTGAGAGCGACGTCTTCACCAACGTCAACGCCACGGCCGCCGACGGCGTCAGCGACGAGCAGCTGAAGAAGAACGTCGTGGCCGCTCTGGGCGGCGACTACAAGGTGCTGACCGCGAAGGAGAGCACGGAGGCCGGCCAGAAGGACGTCGAGGGCTTCATGAGCGTCATGAAGTACGCGATGCTCGGCTTCGCCGGGATCGCGTTCCTCGTCGGCATCTTCCTGATCATCAACACGTTCTCCATGCTGGTCGCCCAGCGCACCCGGGAGATCGGCCTGATGCGGGCCATCGGCTCCTCCCGCAAGCAGGTCAACCGCTCGGTGCTGATCGAGGCGCTGCTGCTCGGCGTCGTCGGTTCGGTGCTCGGGGTGGCCGCGGGTGTCGGGCTCGCGGTCGGGCTGATGAAGCTCATGGGCTCGATCGGCATGGAGCTGTCCACGGACGACCTCACGGTCGCCTGGACGACCCCGGCGATCGGACTGCTCCTCGGTGTCGTCGTCACCGTCCTGGCCGCCTACCTCCCCGCGCGGCGGGCCGGGAAGATCTCGCCGATGGCCGCACTGCGCGACGCGGGTACCCCCGCGGACGCCAGGGCCGGCTGGATCCGGGGTGGCATCGGCACGCTCCTGACCGCGGTCGGCGCGTTCGCGCTGTACCTCACCTCGGCGGCGGACAAGGCCACCGAGGGCTCGATGTGGCTGGGCCTGGGTGTGGTGCTGTCGCTGGTCGGGTTCGTGCTCATCGGCCCGCTGCTCGCGAGCGGTGTGGTCCGGGTCCTGGGCGTCGTCGTGCTGCGGGTCTTCGGTCCCGTGGGGCGGATGGCCGAGCGCAACGCGCTGCGCAACCCGCGCCGCACCGGCGCCACCGGCGCCGCGCTGATGATCGGGCTGGCCCTGGTGGCGTGCCTGTCGGTGGTCGGCTCGTCCATGGTGGCGTCCGCCACCGACGAGCTCGAGCGGACGGTGGGCACGGACTTCATCATCCAGTCCGACAGAGGTCAGCTGATCACTCCGCAGGCGGTGAAGGCGGTGAAGTCGACGCCGGGACTGGAGCGGGTCACCGAGTACAAGTGGACCGAGGCGGTCTTCAGCACGCCCGACGGCAAGACGGTCAAGGGCACGGCGATCACGGCGGCCGACCCGTCGTACGCGAGCGACGTGCGGACCGAGACGGTCGCCGGGAAGCTCGCGGACGCCTACCGGCCCGACTCCATGTCCGTGCACGAGGACTTCGCCAAGGACCACGGCATCAGCCTCGGCTCGACGGTCGGTCTGGAGTTCGAGGACGGCTCCACGGGCCGACTGACGGTGCGGGCGATCACACGGAGCGACACCGGGATCGATCCCGGCGGGATGTACACGTCCATCGACACCCTCGCCAAGTACCTCCCGGCCGACCGGATGCCGCTGGACCAGCTGGTCTTCGCCACGGCGAAGGAGGGGCAGCAGGACGCCGCGTACACGGCGCTGAAGGACTCGCTGCACGACTACCCGCAGTACACCGTGCGCGACCAGACCGAGTACAAGGAAACGCTCAAGGACCAGATCGGCCAGCTGCTGAACATGATCTACGGCCTGCTGGCCCTGGCGATCGTCGTCGCGATCCTGGGCGTGGTGAACACCCTGGCCCTGTCGGTGGTCGAGCGGACGAGGGAGATCGGCCTGATGCGGGCCATCGGCCTCTCGCGCCGTCAGCTGCGCCGCATGATCCGTCTGGAGTCGGTCGTCATCGCCCTCTTCGGTGCCCTGCTGGGCCTGGGGCTGGGCATGGGCTGGGGCGTCACAGCCCAGCAGCTCCTCGTGCTGGAGGGCCTGAAGGTCCTCGAGATCCCGTGGCCGACGATCATCGGTGTGTTCATCGGCTCGGCGTTCGTGGGGCTGTTCGCGGCACTGGTCCCGGCGTTCCGGGCGGGCCGGATGAATGTCCTGAACGCGATCGCCACGGAGTAGCCGCGGCTCCGGGTGGCCGGCGGTGACTTCGCTCAGCCACCCGGCCGAGCGACCGCGACCGGCCACCGCACACGGGGGTCGCGGGGGAACGCCCGGTGCCGGGAAGCCCAGGAGGGCTACCGGCGCCGGGCGGCTTCGTGCGTGCGGGTGCCGAGGGCGGCCGGAGCCCACGTGGCGGAGGCCGGCCCGGCCTCGCCCGTCGGTCCCGCTGACCGGTCCCGCTGACCGGTCCCGCTGACCGGTCCCGCCGACCGGTCCGCAGACCGGACCTCTTCATGGCGCCGGCCGGGCCGGACCCTTCGCCGTGCACGCCTCACGCGCGGTGGCCGTCCCGTCCGTGCCGGAGGGGAAATAGGCGGGGTTGAACGTCTCCCGGACGAAGATCAGCGGCCCGCCCGCGTTGTACATCACGTACGTCTTGGACGCGCAGGTCCTGTCCGGTGCCTCGGGCCAGGCGGCGCGGCCGACATGGAGCAGGCGCCGCTCCAGTCGGCAGCCCCGGTCGGCCAGCGCGTACCCCAGGGGCCGCGAGGCCAGCATCGCCGCGTCCACATCCGCGTCGCGGCCGGCCGCGGCGACCACGACGTTGGCGGAGACGGGTACGCCGGCGGGGGTGACCAGCCGGGTCCGGCGCAGCAGGCACGGTTGGCCCGCCTCAAGACCCAGTGCGGTCCAGGAGGTGGAGTCGTCGAGGGCGTGCGCGGACAGCCGGGCGGTATGGGTGATCCGGACGTGCAGGGGAGCCTTCGCCGCCGCTTCGAGGAGGACGGTCGTCAGGCCGTCGCTCGCCAGGAGCATGCGCGTGCGGGAAGAGGTGAACTCGGTGATGCGCAGGTCGAGTCCGGGCGCGGGACCGGGGGGTGGAGCGTAAGGAGGGACTGTGGTCATCTGATGAGCGGCTTGCTTTCGCTGAAATGCGGGAGGACTCGGCACGGAGCGCAGGGACGGAGCACAGGAGCGCGGCGCAGAGGTGTGGTGCGGGGGCGGGGTGGGCCTACCGGGCGGCCTCGTGCGGTCTGTGTCCCCACGCCGTCAGCATCGCGATGAACATCTCCCGGGTCTCGGGCCGGCGCACGTGGGCGACGGCCTCGTCCAGCGCGGCCTGGGAGATCCCGTCGGCCAGCAGGTGGCTCTCGGACTGCTCGAGCGTGTGCGCGACGAAGGTGGCGAACCCCGGGTTCATCCCGATGATCGGATGGTGCGCGAGCAGACCGACCTTGGCCAGTCCCAGGTCCGTGAGGATCTGCGGATACCGGGAGGCGAAGTGGAGGTCGCTGCCGATCACGTTCGCCATCATGCGGAAGTGCCCCGTCATCACCTCACGGTAGGCGGGATGGTGGTATTGCTCGGGATGCAGTGCGACACCGTCGGTGAGCACCAGCAGCCCTCCCGGCCGCACCCAGGACAGCATGCGGGGCAGCAGTTCCTCCCGCTGCCGCAGGTGCATCATCAACAGCCTGGCGTGGACGAGGTCGAACGCGCCCGGAGGGAAGTCGGTGTGGTTGATGTCCGCGTGGACGACATCGAGGTGCGTCCGTTTCCGGGCCAGGAACGTGATGTCGCGGTCGACCGCGGTGACCGGCCCGTGGACGGTCCGGCTCAGCCAGGTGCTGACGGTACCGGTTCCCGCTCCGACGTCGAGGCAACGCCAGCCGGGTCCGACACCGAGATCGTGCAGGGTTTGGAAGGAGACCGGGTCCAGGGCCCGGGTGAGTCCGTCCAGACGTGTCTGTTCGTTGTTGCGCGCCGATGAGAACAGCACGTCGCCGTAACTTTCTGTAGTCACAGTGATATCAACGATCTACTGGGTGTAGCGACACGGGTGACTCGAGGAGGGCCGTCCGTCGGACGCCGTCCGCCGCCGTGCTCCGTCCACCGCTGCCCGCTGCTGTCCACCGTCATCCGTCATCCGGCGTCCACCGCCCACTGTCGTCCGTCGTCCGCCGCCGTCCACGGGGCGCGGCGGCCGGGGCGGGGCGTCGTACGCTGGAGACCCCCGGCCCGCGACGCGTGTCGGGCCCGTCGTGTTGCACACCTCCGGATGAAAGCGCCCCGAATGAGCCTGCACGGTCTGTTGGACGCCGTCGTCAAGGACACCGCCCTCGCGGAAGCGATCTCGGCGGCCACCGACGGCAACCGCATGCACGTCGACCTGGTCGGTCCCCCCGCCGCCCGCCCGTTCGCGGTCGCCGCCCTCGCCCGGGAGACCGGTCGTACGGTGCTGGCCGTGACGGCGACCGGCCGGGAGGCGGAGGACCTGGCGGCGGCCCTGCGCTCCATGCTCCCGCCGGAGGAGGTCGTGGAGTACCCGTCCTGGGAGACGCTGCCGCACGAGCGGCTCAGCCCCCGCAGCGACACCGTGGGACGCCGCCTGGCCGTGTTGCGCCGGCTGGCGCACCCCCGGGCGGACGACCCGGAGACGGGCCCGGTGTCGGTCGTCGTCGCGCCCGTCCGGTCCGTGCTCCAGCCACAGGTCAAGGGCCTGGGTGAGCTGGAGCCGGTCGCGCTGCGGACCGGGGGGAGCGCCGACCTGAACGAGACCGTCGAGGCGCTCGCCGCCGCCGCGTACGCGCGCGTGGAACTGGTCGAGAAGCGCGGCGAGTTCGCCGTACGCGGCGGCATCCTCGACGTGTTCCCGCCCACCGAGGAACACCCCCTTCGTGTGGAGTTCTGGGGCGACGACGTCGAGGAGATCCGCTACTTCAAGGTCGCCGACCAGCGGTCCCTGGAGATCGCCGAGCACGGTCTGTGGGCCCCGCCCTGCCGGGAGCTGCTGCTCACCGAGGACGTACGGGAGCGCGCGCGTGTGCTGGCCGAGCAGCACCCGGAGCTGGGCGAACTGCTCGGGAAGATCGCCGAGGGGATCGCGGTGGAGGGCATGGAGTCCCTCGCACCGGTCCTGGTCGACGACATGGAGCTGCTGCTCGACGTCCTGCCCGAGGGCAGCATGGGCGTCGTGTGCGACCCGGAGCGGGTGCGGACCCGTGCGTCGGACCTGGTCGCGACCTCGCAGGAGTTCCTGCAGGCGTCCTGGGCGGCCACGGCCGGGGGCGGCGAGGCTCCCATCGACGTCGGCGCGGCCTCCCTGTGGTCCCTCGCGGACGTCCGTGAGCGGGCCCGCGAGCTGGAGATGATGTGGTGGTCGGTGTCGCCGTTCGCCGCCGACGAGACGTTCGCGTCCGACGGCGACGGGGAGGGCGACGGGGCGGGGGCCTCGGACACCCTCAAGCTCGGCATGCACGCCCCGGAGACCTACCGGGGCGACACCGCGCGGGCGCTCGCCGACACCAAGGGCTGGCTCGCCGACGGCTGGCGCACGGTGTTCGTCACCGAGGGCCACGGCCCGGCCGCCCGCACCGTGGAGGTGCTCGGCGGCGAGGGCATCCCGGCCCGCCTGGCCGGGGCCGAAGGAAAGCCGGGGACGGGCGACCTCGGCGAGATCGCCCCGTCCCTCGTGCACGTCGCCTGCGGCTCCATCGACCACGGCTTCGTCGACCCCGTGCTCCGGCTCGCGGTGCTCACCGAGACCGACCTGTCCGGCCAGAAGGCATCCGGCCGCGAGGGCGCCCGGATGCCGGCCCGGCGCCGCAAGACCATCGACCCGCTCACCCTGGAGGCGGGCGACTACATCGTCCACGAGCAGCACGGTGTCGGCCGCTACATCGAGATGGTGCAGCGCACCGTGCAGGGCGCGACCCGCGAGTACCTGGTGGTGGAGTACGCCCCCGCCAAGCGCGGCCAGCCCGGCGACCGCCTCTACATCCCCACCGACCAGCTGGAGCAGATCACCAAGTACGTCGGCGGCGAGGCGCCCACCCTGCACCGGCTCGGCGGCGCCGACTGGACCAAGACGAAGGCCCGCGCCAAGAAGGCCGTCAAGGAGATCGCCGCCGACCTGATCAAGCTGTACAGCGCGCGCATGGCGGCCCCCGGGCACGCCTTCGGCGGCGACACGCCCTGGCAGCGCGAGCTGGAGGACGCCTTCCCGTACGTGGAGACGCCCGATCAGCTCACCACCATCGCCGAGGTCAAGGAGGACATGGAGAAGACGGTCCCCATGGACCGGCTGATCTGCGGCGACGTCGGCTACGGCAAGACGGAGATCGCGGTGCGGGCCGCGTTCAAGGCCGTCCAGGACGGCAAGCAGGTCGCCGTCCTCGTTCCCACGACGCTGCTGGTGCAGCAGCACTTCGGTACGTTCGGCGACCGGTACGCGCAGTTCCCGGTGAACGTGCGGGCGCTGTCCCGCTTCCAGACCGACACGGAGGCCAAGGCGGTCCTGGAGGGCCTGAAGGAGGGCTCGGTGGACGTCGTCATCGGCACTCACCGGCTGTTCTCCTCGGAGACCAAGTTCAAGGACCTGGGCCTGGTCATCGTCGACGAGGAGCAGCGGTTCGGTGTCGAGCACAAGGAGCAGCTGAAGAAGCTGCGCGCCAACGTCGACGTGCTGACCATGTCCGCCACCCCGATCCCGCGCACCCTGGAGATGGCGGTCACCGGCATCCGCGAGATGTCGACGATCACCACGCCGCCGGAGGAGCGCCACCCGGTCCTCACCTTCGTCGGCCCCTACGAGGAGAAGCAGATCGGCGCGGCCGTCCGCCGTGAACTGCTGCGCGAGGGGCAGGTCTTCTACATCCACAACCGGGTCGAGTCGATCGACCGCGCGGCGGCCCGGCTGCGCGAGATCGTGCCCGAGGCGCGCATCGCGACCGCCCACGGGCAGATGTCGGAGTCGGCGCTGGAGCAGGTCGTCGTCGACTTCTGGGAGAATAAGTTCGACGTGCTGGTGTCGACGACGATCGTCGAGTCCGGCATCGACATCTCCAACGCCAACACCCTGATCGTGGAACGCGGCGACAACTTCGGCCTCAGCCAGCTGCACCAGCTGCGCGGCCGGGTCGGCCGCGGCCGGGAGCGCGGTTACGCGTACTTCCTGTACCCGCCGGAGAAGCCGCTGACGGAGACCGCGCACGAGCGGCTCGCGACCATCGCCCAGCACACCGAGATGGGTGCGGGCATGTATGTGGCGATGAAGGACCTGGAGATCCGCGGCGCCGGAAACCTGCTCGGTGGCGAGCAGTCGGGTCACATCGCGGGCGTCGGCTTCGACCTGTACGTCCGGATGGTCGGCGAGGCCGTCGCGGACTACCGGCGCCAGCTGGAGACCGGTGAGCTCCAGGAGGAGCCGCCGATCGAGGTCAGGATCGAGCTGCCCGTCGACGCGCACGTCCCGCACGACTACGCGCCCGGCGAGCGGCTGCGTCTGCAGGCGTACCGGGCGATCGCCGCCGCCGACAAGGAAGAGGACGTCAAGGCGGTGCGCGAGGAACTCGTCGACCGCTACGGCAAGTTGCCGGAACCGGTGGAGAACCTGCTGCTGGTGGCGGGGCTGCGGATGCTCGCCCGCGCGTGCGGCGTCGGTGAGATCGTCCTGCAGGGCAGCACCATCCGGTTCGCGCCGGTGGAGTTGCGCGAGTCCCAGGAGCTGCGCCTCAAGCGGCTCTATCCCGGCACGGTCATCAAGCCGGCCGCGCACCAGGTGCTGGTGCCCCGTCCGAAGACCGCGAAGGTGGGCGGGAAGCCGCTGGTCGGCCGGGAGTTGCTGGCGTGGGTCGGGGAGTTCCTGACGTCGATCCTGGGGTCGTGAGCCGGCAGGCCCCGCCGTGCCCGGGGCTGCCCGGACGTGCGAAACCGCCCACGGGGAGGGGAGTCCGCGGGCGGTTCACGGCCAGGAGTCACATCGGGTCGTGGCCACGTACGTTCCGGACGGTCCTGTCGTGCGGGCTCCCCGGCTCCCTTGCGGGGCCGGGCCGCGCACGACGGATCATCCGGGTTTCCCGGTGTGTTTCCGGTCCGACGGCTGGGAGAGGGCCCGGGGCTACGCCTGACCGGGGCGGTCCTGGTCCCGGCCCTGGTCCCGGTTCATGCCGAGCCGTTCCTCGGCCTGCCGCTGCCCGGCGTCGATCTGGTCCTCGTACTTGCCGCCGGTCCTCTCGTTGATCTTCTTCTCCGCGGCGTCGGAGGCCTTCTTCGCCTTGTCCTGTGCCGCGCGGCTGCTCTTGAACTTGTCGAAGATGCCCATCCAGAGCTCCTTCCCGGGTGACTCAGCACCGACCCTACGCGGAACGCGCGTCGAATGCCCCTTTTGTGACGATGTGGTCTGGACCTCTCACTGGCTACGGTGGAGACAGTGAGATCCCGGCCGTTCGGGGACGGGTGCAAGGTGCGAAAAAAGGGGGGCGCCGTGAGGCGGTACTCGACGACGTTCTCGGCGGGCGTGAGGCGGGGCGGAGCGGAACGTGCGGGGGTGGCCGGCGGGCGGGTGCGCCAGGGCGGCGGACCCGGGGCCCTGCGCCGCGGTGCCGGCCCCGCGGCCCCGATGCTGGCCGCCGTGCTGCTTCTCGCGGGCTGCGAGGCCCTGGAGGGTGGTTCTTCCACCGCGAGCGACGGTGCGGCACAGGCCTCGGACGGGCGGGTCGCCAGCCCTCTGGACAACCCGGACGGCACCGGACCGGGCCTCGCCCCGCTGACCGGGGAGACGGACCGGGCCGCCGGACGCGAGCTCATCGAGACGGTGAAGACCAAGGGGCGCGGACCGAGGACCGGCTACGACCGCGACGAGTTCGGCTACGCCTGGAAGGACACGGCCGACGGCGTGCCGCTCGCGAGAAACGGGTGTGACACCCGGAACGACCTCCTCCAGCGCGACGGGCAGAAGCTGCGGTTCCGGTCCGGTTCCAACTGTGTGGTCGTGGCCATGACTTTGGCCGACCCGTACACCGGCAAGACCATCGAGTGGCGCAAGGAGAAGGCGGCCGAGGTCCAGATAGACCACGTGGTACCGCTCTCGTACGGCTGGCAGATGGGCGCCTCCCGCTGGTCCGTCGACAAACGGGAGCAGTTGGCGAACGACCCCCTCAACCTCATCCCGGTCGACGGCGGCGCCAACTCCTCCAAGAGCGACTCCGGGCCCGCCGCCTGGCTGCCGCCCAGCAAGCAGATCCGGTGCGCGTACGCGGTCCGCTTCGCCCAGGTCGCCGTCAAGTACGGGATGCCGGTGACCACCGCCGACAAGGAGATGATGCTGCGGCAGTGCGGCGGCTGAGCGTCGCCTCGTCCGGCCGCGGGGCGACATGCCGTGCTCCGTCCGTTTCGTGGAACCCCGTACGCCCCGTGTCCGGTCCTCGCGCGGAGGGTGCGGGGGATGACGAAACGGTCATGACGGCAACGGTTCGGTACACACCGGGACCGGTTGTCCCTGTCGGCCTATACGCTCGGACTCCCCACCGCGTTCTGCCCCGTGCAGACTCGCGCACCCGCACCACGCGTCATGTGCGCGCACCACTTGTCCCATCGGCTACACCGGTCCAGGAGCAGTCATGTACGGCCACGGCGCGGCGCCGCCCCACCGCAGCACGGCAACGGTCATCTCCCTGCGCGTGCTGATCGCCGCTGCCGGCTTCCTGTCGTGCGGACTGCTGGCCTGCGTGCCGCTGTTCCGGGTCGCGGTCCTGCGCGGGCGCTTTTTCGACTGGCTGCTGGCGTGGGTGAGCCTGCCGCTGTCCCTCTTCTGCCTGATAGTGGTGGGTTCGCTGCCGACCGAGGACCTCCGGACCGATGTCGCCTTCCTCTGCGTCCTGTTCCTGGGTGCCGGCGCCGCCGTGTACTACCTGACCGTGGACATCCGCCACCACGACCGGCTGCGCGAGTACGGGGCGCACGGCCTGCCGTCGCCCCACGCGCACGGCGGCACCCCCGCCCCGTACGGCTACCCGCAGCCCACGTCGCCGTACGGGCAGACGCCGGTGCCGCAGGCCCAGCCGCAGATGCCCCACGTGCAGATGCCCCACGTGCAGATGCCTCCGGCGCCCGCGCCGCACCCCGCGCCCGGAGTGCGGGGTGACACGCCGTCCACCCCCATACCCCCGGCGCAGCCACCGCAGCCACCGCAGAGCCCCGGGCCCGCCCGTATCGACCAGGTGCGCGCCGAACTCGACGAACTCAGCGACTATCTGCGCAGAAGCGACGGCGGCCAGGGCGGCGGCGACCGCGGGGGCCAGGGCTACGGCACCGACGAAGGTGGCAGGTGAGCGTGACGGCGAAGCGTGTCATCGCCGGCCGCTACGAACTGTCCACGCTCATCGGACAGGGCGGCATGGGGCAGGTCTGGACGGCCTACGACAAGCGCCTGGACCGACGGGTCGCGGTGAAACTCCTGCGCCCGGACAAGGTGGCCGGCCAGGAGGCCGACGAACTGCGCCGCCGCTTCGTGCGCGAGTGCCGGGTGACGGCCCAGGTCGATCATCCGGGCCTGGTCACCGTGCACGACGCGGGCAGCGAGGACGGCGACCTGTTCCTCGTCATGCAGTACGTCGACGGCGCCGACCTCGGCGACCACCTCGCCGAGCACTCCCCGTACCCGTGGCAGTGGGCGGTGTCGGTGGCCGCGCAACTGTGCGCCGCGCTGAGCGCGGTGCACGCCGTGCCGATCGTCCACCGCGACCTCAAGCCGCGCAATGTGATGGTGAAGCAGGACGGCACGGTCACCGTGCTGGACTTGGGCGTCGCCTCCGTCATGGACAGTGACACCACCCGCCTGACGCACACCGGTTCGCCCATAGGCTCACCCGCCTACATGGCCCCCGAGCAGGCGATGGGCGGCGTGGTCGGCCCGTACACGGACCTGTACGCACTCGGTGTGCTGCTGTACGAACTGCTCAGTGGCGACGTACCCTTCGCGGGCTCGACGGCGCTCGGCGTGCTGCACCGACACCTCTACGAGGCGCCGGTGCCGGTGCGCCAGGTCCGCCAGGAGGTTCCCGAGGCCCTGGAGGCGCTGGTCCTGCGCCTGCTCGCCAAGGACCCGCAGCACCGCCCCGCCTCCGCCCAGGAGGTCTACGAGCACCTGTCGCTGCTGCTGCCGTCGAGGGGCACACCCACCGGGGCGCCCCTCGACCCCACACGCCCCTTCCTGCGCCCGCACGCTCCCTGGCCGGACCGTGCGCGTACTCCCGCGCCCCAGCCCGCCCCCGCCACACCGCCCGCGCCCACCGCGGAGAAGGCCGATGTCGCCGCCGCCGTGGACGAGGTCAAGCGGCTGCTCGGGGAGGGCCGCATCACCCAGGCCGTGGACATCCTCGGCGGCATCCTGCCCGCCGCCGCCGAACAGCACGGCGAGCACTCCCCGGTCGTCCGTACCCTGCGCAAGCAGTACGCGGCCACCCTCCTGGACGACGGCCAGTACCGGCGCGCGCTGCCCGAACTGCGCCGCCTCGCCGACGAACGCGCCACCGAGGCGGGCCAGGCCGACCCGCAGTCCCTGCGCTACCGCTACGAGGCCGCCCAGTGCCTGGAGCAGATCGGCCAGCCGACGGCGGCACTCTCCGAGTACCGGGCTCTGCTGCCGTACTACGAGAACCAGTACGTGGCCGCGGGCGACCCGCAGCTCGCCCATGACGTCCGCCGTCGCATCGGCCACCTCCTGCTCGCCCTCGGTGACCGTCCCGCGGCCCACGACACCCTGGCCCGGCTGCTGCACGACGTGGAGCGCTCCCAGGGTCCCGGCCACCCGCTCGCCGGCGAGATCCGCCGGACTCTGCAGTGGCTGGGGCAGGTACACGGATAGCAGGACAGGGCGTCTCATTTCGGAACCCGGCCGGGCCGGTAGGCGCACGGCGGTGCCGGAAGTCCTGGTGAATCGTTGGTCGAATGGGTTGGCCAGAGCTCGGCCGCTGCCTACCATCGATCATCGCAAGACTTTGTGCACCGCCGCACAAGCTTCCCCAGGAGGTTTCCTTGCACCGCCGTCGTCGCACCGCGCTCCTCCTCACCGCCGCCCTCACCGCGGCAGCCCCCCTGCTCACCGCCTGCGGGAACGACGCCCGTCCCGGAGCGGCGGCCGTCGTGGGCGGCCAGCGGATCACGGTGTCGCAGCTGGAGAACCGGGTCAACGAGATCCGCGTGGCCCAGCAGGAGGCGGTGCCGGGCGAGGCCCAGTACGCGCAGGCCATCGCCCGCACCGGCAGCCTCACCCGCGACACCCTGCACGGCATGGTCCTGGACCGGGTGCTGGAGCACGCCGCGCGCGACGCCGGCGTGACGGTCACCCCCAAGGAGATCCAGGGAATGCGGTTCGGTCTGGAGGAGCAGGCCGGCGGGGCCGAGGCACTGGAGTCGACCTGGCTGCAGCAGTACGGCATCCCGCCGCAGCGGCTCGACGACAACCTCCGCCTTCAGCTCCAGGCCCAGAAGCTCGCCCAGGGGCTCGGCACCGACACCAGCAGGCCCGAGTTCTGGCAGGCACTGTCCGAGGCGAGCAAGAAGCTCGACGTCGACCTCAACCCGCGCTACGGCAGCTGGGACGACGAGAAGAGCAGCCGCGTCGACGCCGTGACCCCGTGGGTGCGCGAGGTCACGGGGGCAGCCGGAGCCCAGCCGGTCGCCTGACGTGCCAGGCGTACTTTCAGACCGGGCCGGTCCCCCTGTGGACAACTTTCGGGGGCCGGCGGCGCCGTGGGTTAGTTTCGGATCGTGAACGCAATCAGCCCCGCGGCACCCTCTGCGGCCCCGACCGGCCGCATCGTCCTGCTCACCACCAGCCACCGCGTCGCGCCCGGCCTGCTGTCCTGGCCCGCCTGGCAGACCCTGCACGCGGCCGACAAGGTGCTGTGCGCGGACGGCGCCCACCCGCAGCTGCCGTATCTGCGCGAGGCGGGCATACCGGTCGAGGAGGCGTCCCCGGCCGCCGAGGACCTGGTCGACGCCTGCGCCGGCGGGCGGACGGTGGTGGTCGTGGCGACAGGCGAGGGCGAGCCCGCCCTGACCGACGGTCTGGCCCGCCTCGCCGGCACCGGCCGCGTCCCGATGCCGGAGCTGGAACTGCTCCCCGCCTCCTACGACCTGCCCGGCGCCCGCCTGCTCGACCTCGTCCAGGTCATGGACCGCATCCGCGCCGAGTGCCCCTGGTCCTCCCAGCAGACCCACAAGGGCCTGGCGAAGTACGGCATCGAGGAGGCGTACGAACTCGTCGAGGCGATCGAGGAGGGCGACCGGGACGAACTGTGCGAGGAACTGGGCGATGTCCTCCTCCAGGTCGTCTTCCACGCCCGGATAGCCGAGGAGCATCCCGAGGAGCCCTTCTCCGTCGACGACGTGGCCGGCGGCATCGTCGCCAAGCTCATCCACCGCCACCCCCATGTCTTCGGCGACGAGACGGCGACCACCCCCGAGGAGGTCAAGGCGCACTGGCTGCGCACCAAGGCGGTCGAGAAGCGGCGCACCTCGGTCACCGAGGGCGTACCCCTCGGCCAGCCCGGCCTGGCCCTCGCCGCCAAACTCGCCTCCCGCGTCCGCACGGCCGGGCTGGACGTCCCCCTGCCCCGGGCGGACGGCATCGGCTACGAACTGCTCGCCCTCGCGGTGCGGGCCGAGGCGGAGGGCGCCGACCCGGAGGCGGCGCTGCGCGCGGCCGCTCGGACCTACCGGGACGCGATACGGGCCGCGGAGGGCGTGGGGGAATAGGCGCACCCGCCCGCGTGCCGCCGGATACCCGTCGCGTGAGCAGGGCGTGCCTCCCCGCGCCCGTGTGCCGCCGGATACGGTCGAGCGGTGACCGACCAGCCCCAGCCCCAGCCCCAGCCCGAGAACGGTGCCCCCGAACTCTTCACCTGGGAGTTCGCGAGCGACCCCTACCCCGCGTACGCGTGGCTCCGGGAGCACGCTCCCGTGCACCGGACGCGGCTGCCCAGCGGGGTGGAGGCCTGGCTGGTCACCCGTTACGCCGACGCCAAGCTGACCCTCGCCGACCCCCGCCTCTCCAAGAACCCGGCGCACCACGACGAGCCCGCCCACGCCAAGGGCAGGACCGGCATCCCCGGTGAGCGCAAGGCCGAGCTGATGACGCATCTGCTCAACATCGACCCGCCGGACCACACCCGGCTGCGCAGGCTGGTCAGCAAGGCGTTCACACCGCGCCGTATCGCCGAGTTCGCGCCCCGGGTGCAGGAGCTCACCGACGGGCTCATCGACCGGTTCGCGGACAGCGGTTCCGCCGACCTCATCCACGACTTCGCCTTCCCGCTCCCCATCTACGCCATCTGCGACCTGCTCGGCGTTCCCCGCGAGGACCAGGACGACTTCCGGGACTGGGCGGGCATGATGATCCGTCACCAGGGAGGTCCCAGGGGCGGCGTCGCCCGGTCGGTGAAGAAGATGCGCGGCTACCTGGCCGACCTGATCCACCGCAAGCGCGAGGCACTGCCCGCCGAAGCCGCCCCCGGCGAGGACCTCATCTCCGGCTTGATCCGTGCCTCCGACCACGGTGAGCACCTCACCGAGAACGAGGCCGCCGCCATGGCGTTCATCCTGTTGTTCGCCGGCTTCGAGACCACCGTCAATCTGATCGGCAACGGCACCTACGCCCTCCTCACCCACCCGGGGCAGCGTGAGCGCCTGCAGACGTCCCTCGCCGCCGGCGAGCGCGGGCTGCTGGAGACCGGAGTGGAGGAACTTCTGCGCTACGACGGGCCCGTGGAGCTGGCCACCTGGCGGTTCGCCACCGAGGCGCTCACCCTCGGCGGGCAGCACATCTCGGCCGGTGACCCGGTCCTCGTCGTCCTGGCCGCCGCGGACCGCGATCCGGAGCGGTTCGCCGACCCCGACGCGCTCGACCTCGCACGGCGCGACAACCAGCATCTGGGGTACGGCCACGGCATCCACTACTGCCTCGGCGCCCCACTGGCCCGCCTGGAGGGCCAGACCGCGCTCGCCACGCTGCTGACCCGTCTGCCGGACCTTGAACTCGCGGCGGACCCGGCCGAACTGCGCTGGCGCGGCGGCCTCATCATGCGCGGACTGCGCACACTGCCGGTGCGATTCACCCCGCCACCGAAGTGATTTCGCCCATGAGGGGAAGCGCTCGACGTCCTCCGAAATGCCCCGGAAGGTCTTCGAACCGGCCCCCGGGCAGCCCTCGAAATGCCCGTCGGCCACCGTGCAGGTGACCGTCAGGCCCCCTTCGGACACGGTCTGTCGAGCCTTGGTAGGAGCGAGGTAAAGGTGACGCTCACTCAGCTCTGTGATCTTAGTGTGATCTGCGCGGCATTAACTTGTGACAGACGTTCGACTGCGGATACGTTCACCCATCAAGCACGGCACCTCGCTTTCACAGCAGCGCAGTTCGAACCGCCGTGCGAGTAACTGTTGTCCTGCGAAAGGTCTCCGCATGCTCTCCGGCAATGGTCGTCACCGCCGCCCCCGCCAGGCTCCGGCTCTTCTCGTCGCGGCCGGAGTGACCGGCTCGGCCATCGCGATTCCCCTTCTCGGGGCCGGCGCGGCCAGCGCGGCCGACGGCTCGACCTGGGACCGGGTCGCCGAGTGCGAGTCCGGCGGCTCCTGGAGCCAGAACTCCGGCAACGGCTACTACGGCGGTCTGCAACTGACCCAGGAGGCCTGGGAGAAGTACGGCGGCCTCGACTACGCGACCAGCGCCGACCAGGCCAGCCGGGGCCAGCAGATAGCGGTGGCCGAGAAGATCCTCGCCGACCAGGGTGTCGGCGCGTGGAGAGCCTGTGGGCTGCTGGGGGGACTGAACCAGGAATCGTCCGTGCCCGGCGTGGACACCGGCGTGGACACCGGCGTGGAGGACGGCTCGTCGGCCAAGCCCGGTTCCGAAAGGACCGCCACCCCGTCGCCGTCGCAGTCCTCCGACTCCTCGGCGGACGCGGAGGACGCCACGGAGGGCAAGGCGAAGGGGAAGGAGGGGAAAGAGGGGGAGAAGGGTGGATCGGCCGGCCCCAGTGCTTCCTCCTCCGCTTCCCCCTCTCCTTCGGCCTCGGCCAAGGGTGAGGAATCGGACAAGTCCGAGCAGAAGGTCGACGCTTCGGCCTCGGCTGGCGGCGAGGACTCCGGCGGCGGCCGTCACCGCGGCGCCAACGCCGAGGAAGAGGTGCGTGAGGACCGTGACGCCGGATCCTCCGGCCGGCACGCTTCGCGCGGCGGTCTCGGCTTCACGCGCGGCCTTGGCAGTTCGTCCCCGTCGAGCGACTCCGGCGCGGGCTCCGGGAGCGGCTCCTCGGCCGCCTCCGACTCCCTTGCCCTCGGCGGCGGATGGCTCGCCCAGTACAGCGGAGGGGACGAGATCCTGGGCGCGGCCGCCTCGAACCTCATCCTTCCCGGTCAGACGCTTTCGTTCGGGTTCGAGTCGGACAACGGCTGACATCCGGGTGCCGGCTGGGCGTGCGGGCCTTTCCCGGCCGGGCGGCAGGGCTGAGCGGTAGCTGGGCACCGGTTGAGTGGTGACTGGGCGGCAGTTGGGTCGGCGTGCGAAAAAGCGTGTCGACGGGGCCAGTTGAGGTCATGATTCGCGAAGAATGTCTGATTTAAAGGCGATGAGAGATAGGTCTCAGAAGCCCTGATCGTCTTTGATAATCCGCCGAGCGCGTGTCTACGGTCAGGACCGCTCGCCATCGCGGGCCCCGGCTGCCGCCACGCCGAATCCTGCCAGTGGCAGCACGGGAACAGTCGTCGCGTCATGCGCCGTAGGCAGGAGCGGGGGACCCAAGGTAGGCGCCAAATCCGGTGGAGAAAGCCGGATGTGGCTTGGGGTGAAGCCGCGTCCCGTGAGGGACGCGGCCGGGCAACTCAACCGGCCCGAACCCGACAGCTCACCTCGTAGGCGTCGGTGAGGGGATCCATTCATGCTGTTTTCCGGCAAGGGCAAGCACCGTCGTCCGTCCAAGGCCACCCGTGTCATCGCCGTCGCCGGCGTCACCGGTGTCGCTGTCGCCGCCCCGCTGATGGCGGCCGGCAACGCTTCCGCCGCCACCGCCTCCGAGTGGGACGCCGTCGCCCAGTGCGAGTCCGGCGGCAACTGGTCGATCAATACCGGCAACGGCTACTACGGCGGTCTGCAGTTCTCCGCCTCCACCTGGGCCGGCTACGGCGGCACGGCGCACGCCGGCACCGCCGACCAGGCCAGCAAGGCCCAGCAGATCCAGATCGCCGAGAAGGTCCTCGCCGGCCAGGGCAAGGGTGCCTGGCCGGTCTGCGGCACGGGCCTGTCCAACGCGGCCTACACCGGTGGCGGTTCCGCCGAGGGCTCGGGCAACCAGAGCTCCGGCAACCAGGACAGCGGCTCCTCGCAGAAGTCCCAGAAGCAGGAGTCCCCGAAGCAGAAGTCCCAGGAGCGGAGCGCCGAGGCCGCTCCCGAGCGTTCCGCCGAGCAGAAGGCCTCCCGCTCCGACGAGCGTCCGGCCGCCAAGAAGACCGTCACCACCCCGACCGGCGAGAAGGTCGAGAAGGGTGACGGTGAGTACAAGGTCGTCAAGGGCGACACCCTCAGCTCGATCGCCTCGGAGCACGACGTCAAGGGCGGCTGGGGCAAGCTGTTCAAGCTGAACGACGAGATCGTCGAGGATGCCGACCTCATTTACCCGGGCCAGCAGCTGCACCTGAAGTAAGGCCGCAGTCGCAGGTCCTGGCCCCGTCCCCACGGGTGCCTGCCCCGCCCCGGCGCGTGTCCCCCGTACGCGCCGGGGCGGGGCTTTTCCGTGTTCGACGCCGGATCCGGTTCGTGCGCGGTGCCGGACCCGGACCCGGTCTCCGGTCTCCGGTCTCCCGGTTTTCCGGTTTTCCGTCTCCCGGTTTTCCGATACCGCCTTTGTTCCGTTCGGAAACAATTTACTCTCGGTTCTGTCCGTGAAGCGGCCGACCGGATGGCCGATCGCCCCGAGCCGGATAGGCTCGGGTCCGCAGGGCCCCGTGGCCCCGCTGAACCACGTCACATCCATGAAGGAGATGCTCGTGCCGTCCATCGACGTCGTCGTAGCCCGGGAAATCCTGGACTCCCGAGGTAACCCCACGGTCGAGGTCGAGGTCGGCCTCGACGACGGCAGCACGGGTCGTGCCGCCGTCCCGTCCGGCGCCTCCACCGGCGCCTTCGAGGCCATCGAACTCCGTGACGGCGACCCCGACCGTTACCAGGGCAAGGGTGTCGAGAAGGCCGTCCTGGCCGTCATCGAGCAGATCGGCCCGGAGCTCGTCGGCTACGACGCCACCGAGCAGCGCCTGATCGACCAGGCGATGTTCGACCTGGACGCCACCGACAACAAGGGCTCCCTCGGCGCCAACGCCATCCTCGGCGTCTCCCTGGCCGTCGCCCACGCCGCCTCCGAGGCCAGCGACCTGCCCCTCTTCCGCTACCTGGGCGGCCCCAACGCGCACCTGCTGCCGGTGCCGATGATGAACATCCTCAACGGCGGTTCGCACGCGGACTCCAATGTGGACATCCAGGAGTTCATGATCGCCCCGATCGGCGCGGAGTCCTTCTCCGAGGCCTTGCGCTGGGGCGCCGAGATCTACCACACGCTGAAGAAGGTACTGAAGAGCAAGGGCCTGGCCACCGGCCTCGGCGACGAGGGCGGTTTCGCCCCGAACCTCGGCTCCAACCGTGAGGCCCTCGACCTCATCCTCGAGGCCGTCAAGGAAGCCGGTTACACCCCCGGCGAGCAGATCGCCCTCGCGCTCGACGTCGCCGCCTCCGAGTTCTACAAGGACGGCACGTACGTCTTCGAGGGCAAGGAGCGCTCCGCCGCCGAGATGACGGAGTACTACGCCGAGCTGGTCGAGGCGTACCCGCTGGTCTCCATCGAGGACCCGCTGTTCGAGGACGACTGGGACGGCTGGAAGATCCTCACCGACAAGCTCGGCGACAAGGTCCAGATCGTCGGCGACGACCTGTTCGTCACCAACCCGGAGCGCCTGGCCCGCGGCATCGAGGAGGGCGCGGCCAACGCCCTGCTGGTCAAGGTGAACCAGATCGGTTCGCTGACCGAGACCCTGGACGCCGTCGAGCTGGCCCAGCGCAACGGCTTCAAGTGCATGATGTCGCACCGCTCCGGTGAGACGGAGGACGTCACCATCGCCGACCTGGCCGTCGCCACCAACTGCGGCCAGATCAAGACCGGTGCCCCGGCCCGCTCCGAGCGCGTCGCCAAGTACAACCAGCTGCTGCGTATCGAGGAGATCCTCGACGACGCCGCGGTGTACGCGGGCCGCAGCGCCTTCCCGCGGTTTCGCTCTGCGAACCAGTAGGTACGGCGCTCTGCGAACCAGTAGGTACGGCGCTCTGCGAACCAGTAGGTACAGCGAGGGCTGACCCGCTGACCCGTACAGGGTGACGGCCCGGGTCGTTTCCCGGCCAGTAGTCCCTACGTCCCCGGACGCGGTCCCGTACCGTGTCCGGGGACGTACGCGCGTATGACAGGGGAACGGGAGGCGGGGGCATGGCCGTGAAGGACCGGGATCGGTTCTCCACCGCGACCAGGATCCGGCTGATCGGCGAGCAGACCGCCGCCCGGGTCTACCGCTCGCAGACCAAGCGCCAGGCCCGCCGCTCCCGGCTGACCGGCCGGGCCGCGCTGCTCGCCCTGGTGGTCTGCTCGCTGATCGTGGCCCTCGCCTATCCCATGCGGCAGTACGTGTCCCAGCGTGCCGACATCGCCGACCTCCAGCTGGAGAAGGACCAGGCCCGCCAGCGGGTCGAACAGTTGCGCGACATCAAGGCGCGCTGGCAGGACGACGCCTACGCCGAGCAGCAGGTCCGCGCGCGGCTGCACTACGTCATGCCCGGCGAGACCGGCTACATCGTGATCGACCCAGGTACGGCCGAGCAGCCGCGCGCCGACCGCGGATCGGCCGACCGTCCCTGGTACGCGAACGTCTGGGACGGCATCGACAAGTCCGACGCGGCCGAGCGATGAGCCCGGGGCCGTAGCCTTGATGCCCTGCGGTTCACCGGAACCCGCAGGGCCGGCCGCACGACCCCGTACGACTGCGACAGCCCCGTCGTGCGGAGGACCGCGCAGAAGCCGCACAGACAACCGCCGAGAACCGCCGAGAACCGTAGAAAGACAGGTATGGACACGCCCCCGCCCACGACCCCGCGCACCGAACCGACCGACGCGGACGTCGAGGCGTTCAAGCAGCAGCTCGGCCGGCCCCCGCGCGGGCTGCGCGCCATCGCGCACCGCTGCCCCTGCGGGCAGCCGGACGTCGTCGAGACCGCGCCGAAGCTGCCCGACGGCACCCCCTTCCCGACGCTGTACTACCTCACCTGCCCCCGGGCCGCCTCGGCGATCGGGACGCTGGAGGCGAACGGTGTGATGAAGGAGATGACGGAGCGGCTGGCGACGGACCCGGAGCTGGCGGCCGCGTACCGCGCGGCGCACGAGGACTACATCCGGCGCCGCGACGAGATCGAGGAACTGAAGAACTTCCCGAGCGCCGGCGGGATGCCGGACCGGGTGAAGTGCCTGCACGTCCTGGTCGCCCACTCGCTGGCCGCCGGCCCCGGGGTCAACCCGCTGGGCGACGAGGCACTGGCGATGCTGCCCGAGTGGTGGCGCAAGGGAGCCTGTGTGACGGTCGCGCCGCCCGCGGGCGAGGGGTGGCAGGTGGACGCCTCGGACGACGGCCACTTCGCCGTCAAGCCGATCGAGGGAGACGACCAGTGACCCGTGTCGCCGCCATCGACTGCGGTACCAACTCCATCCGGCTCCTGGTGGCGGACGCCGACCCAAAGACAGGTGAACTGACCGACCTGGACCGGCGCATGACGATCGTGCGGCTCGGCCAGGGCGTCGACCGCACGGGCCGGCTCGCCCCCGAGGCGCTGGAGCGGACGTTCGCCGCCTGCCGCGAGTACGCGGCGGCCATCAAGGAGCACGGCGCGCAGCGCCTCCGCTTCGTCGCCACCTCCGCCTCCCGCGACGCCGAGAACCGCGACGATTTCGTGCGCGGGGTGCTGGACATCCTCGGCGTGGAGCCCGAGGTCATCACCGGCGACCAGGAGGCCGAGTTCTCCTTCACCGGCGCCACCAAGGAATTGACGGGCCGTGCGGACCTGCACCGCCCGTTCCTGGTCGTGGACATCGGCGGCGGCTCCACCGAGTTCGTCGTGGGCGACGACCATGTGCGCGCCGCCCGGTCCGTCGACGTGGGCTGCGTACGGATGACCGAACGTCACCTGTTGGTGAACGGGGTGGTGGAGGACCCGCCGTCCGAGGAACGGATCGCGGCCATGCGGGCCGGCATCGAGGCCGCCCTCGACCAGGCCGAGCGGACGGTCCCGCTGAGCGAGGCCCGCACCTTGGTCGGCCTCGCCGGCTCGGTCACGACGGTCTCGGCGATCGCCCAGGACCTCCCCGCGTACGACTCGACGGCCATCCACCACTCCCGGGTCACCCTGGAACGCGTCCGGGAGATCACCGACCGGCTCCTCCACGCCACCCACGCCGAACGCGCGGCGATCCCCTCCATGCACCCGGGCCGGGTCGACGTCATCGGAGCGGGCGCCCTCGTCCTTCTCGCGATCATGGAACGCACCGGCGCGAAGGAGGTCGTCGTCAGCGAACACGACATCCTGGACGGGATCGCCTGGTCGGTGGCGTAGACGGCGCGGGGTCCGTGGCGGCCGGGGGTGCCCCGGGCCCGTACGGCGGCTGCCGGTCCACGTGGCCGCGGTGCGGATCCCGAGGGCGAGGAACACCACGGCTGTGATCCTGGCGGTCAGGCGCTGGAAGCGGGGTTTCAGCAGGGTGCGTGAGGCGCGCCGGACGAGGACGGTCCAGGCGAGGAGCCAGAGCGTGATCAGCAGCGCGTGTGCCGTCGCCAGGGTGAGGACCTGACCGTCGAAGGAGCGGTCGGCGGCCAGGCGCGCGCCCTGCTGGACGAGTACACCGCCCTTCGGGGGCCGGGCACAGGCTCGGATCTGCACGAGTACCGCCACTCTTCGCTGACCCACCTCTGCGAGCAGGGCGCGTCCCTGTTGATGCTGATGGCGAAGTCCCGACACAAGAAGCCGGAGAACGTCCGCCGCTACTTCAAACCGTCGCCAGAGCCGATTGCCGAGCTCACGAGCCTGCTCGCGCCCGGCGGCATCAACCGCTGAGCCGCGTTCCTTGATCCTTCTCGGTGGCAACGGCGCCGGCGGAGAGGAGCGTCGCAGCGGCGAGGCTGCCCCAGAGGGCGGCCGAGCCGTGGGGTGCGAGAGCGGTGATGACCGCCGGGGAGACGGCGAGGCCGAAGCCCGTGGAGAGCTGGAAGCGGGCGAGGGCGCGTCCCAGGACATGCGCCGGGGCGAGGGCGGTGACGAGCGCCGTGACGCTGCCTGCGTAGATGATCTCGCCGAGGGTGCAGACCACGGACACCGCGGCGACGGCCGGGGCACCCCAGCCGTGTCCCAGGGAGGTGGCCGCGAGGAAGCCGAGGTAGGACGCGGTGAGCACCACGCCGGCGATTGCCAGCACGGACCGGCGGGGGAAGCGGGACATCAGGACGGTGACCGGAACCTGCAGGGTGACCACCAGCACTGTGTTGGCCACAAAGATGGCCCCCGACCACACTGGGGAGGCGTGCATCTGCGTCACCAGGACAAGAGGGAGCGCGATTTCGGGGACGTTGAGGCAGAAGGCGTAGATCACGTTGGCGGCCAGGAGCGCGCGCATCCGGGGTGCGGGCTCGTCGTCCCTGCCCTTGGCCGCGGCAGCGGCCGGATGAGCGTGCACGTGGACCGACCACGCCAAGGCCGCCGCGGCGAGGTAGGCGAGCCCGGTGACGGCTGCCAGCGCCTGCAATGCGGTGGTGCCGCCCGCCAGGCATGCGGTGGCGAGGAGTGCACCGGCGCCCAGGCCGGCGTTGCGCAGGGCGCGGCCCCCTGCGAGGGCGGCGTCGCGTTCCCGGCCGTGGGCGACCGTGGCCACGAGGGCTGCATGGGCGGCCGGCCATGCCTGGTTGCCGATGCCGAGGAAGAGCGCCGCCGCCGCGAACAGCCAGACGTGCCCCGCCGGGGCGGCCAGCAGTAGCGCCACGCCCAGCACCCGCACCAGCATCGACGCTGCCACGACCGTGCTGCGTGCGCCCCGGTCCAGCCATCGGCCGACCGCGGGCATGCACACCAGACCCACGACGGCGCCGACCGTCATGGCGATGCCGGTGGCCGGCGCGGACAGCCTCAGCACGGACACCCCGTAGAGCAGCAGAAAGGGCCGCAGCAGGCCGGTGCCGAGCGCGTCCACGGCCAGGGCGACGGCATAGCGGGGGCCTCCGGAGGCACGGACGAGGGCGCGCGGCTGGATCTTGGTGGTGGTTGCCATGGCGTCAACGGTGCGTTCGGCCGCCGAGCCGACTATGTCGGTTGACGGACACCGTCAATCGACACGGTCGTCGGCCATCCGACCAGCGATGATGAGGGGATGACGTTGAGGATCGACATCGGCGGCCTGCCGTCCGGGCGACCGCGGTTCGCTGCCTCCCCGCTGGCCGAGCTGACCGCGATGCTGCACGTGCTGGCCGAACCCGCGCATCACCCGCAGCTCGCCGGCTGGGCCGGGGACGTCTGGGCCGGGCTGCGGCCGGAGCTGGCCGAGCGGTTGCGGGAGGCGGAGTTCCTCTGGCGTTCCTCACGAGCCGACTTCCTGGTCCCCGCTCGTCCCCGGCCCACCCTCGCCGAGGAGTTGGACGACGTGGACCGGATCGACGATGAAACCTACGTGGCCGCCGCGCTCATTACCACGTGCGGCAGCAACCGGGTCCACTTCGCCGCACCGTCGCTGTTCGCCGACGCGACGGCGCGCGAGCGGGCCCTGGACCTGGCCCAGGCCCGCGGCGCGCTCCAAGAGGCCTTCGCGGAACGGCTGCTCGCGGACCCGGCCGTCGTGCGGGCGCGGGTGCGTCACACCCTCGAACAGTGCGCCGAGGCATTCTTCGACGCCGCCTGGACGGGCGTCGCCGTGCAACTCGCCACCGACCTGCGCCTGAAGAACGACCTGCTGAAGCGCCAGGGCATCGGGGCGGCACTCGCATCGGTCTCCAGCGCAGTCACCCTGGCACCGGACGGCAACTGCATCATCGTGGACAAGCTGCAGGACAATGCGACCGCCGCCCACGGCACCGGGGTCACCTTCCTCCCCAGCGTCTTCGGCCGCCCGCACCTGGTGACGGTCCACGCGCCCGGGTGGCAACCGGTGGTGCAGTACCCCGTGGCCGAGCCCAGTCCATCAGAGCCGGTATCGCTGGAAACGGTCACACTACGGCTGGAGGCACTCGCACATCCGGTACGGCTGCGGCTGCTGCGCACCCTGGCCCGCGGCCCGCACACCACCGGTGAGCTGGCCCACGCCTGGGAACTTTCACCCCCGGAGGTTTCCCGCCACCTCGCTGCCCTGCGCCGCGCGGGCCTGCTCACGGCCCGGCGGAACGGTCGTTACATCCGTTACACCCTCAATCGGACCGATCTGACGGCGCTGGGCGCCGACCTGCTGGCGGCCGTACTGCGCTGAGTAGCTTCGGTCTGCCCGGGCCGGTCGGGGAGAGGCGGGCCACGTCCTCGTCACGGACGTCGAAGCCGTTCGCGCGCAGCTGGTTCACGGCGGCGTCCATGTAGCCGGGTGTTGAACAGCACGAGCGCGTTCAGGACCAGGCCCAGGGCGCCGATCCGGTCCTCCATGCCGTCCTGGCAGCGCTGATAGAGCGCCGGAGTCCGGCGGGTCGGACGCCTCGATGTACGAGACGTCGGGACGAAAGCCGAGGTCGAGAAGTTTGTAGACAACTTCTTGTGAGGCTTGTGCGGCAGTACGCGAGGCTTGTGCGGCAGCAGTGGTTGCGTGGCCTAGGGCCTGTCGGAGAACGACATGTGGGCGAGCGGCGCGCTGGCCTGCGGGTTCAAGTCTCAAAACCCACAGGTTAATTCCCGGCAGGCCCTTACGGCTTGGTACGCGACAGGTAGAGGACTTAGGCGCTGACGAAGCAGAACTCGTTGCCTTCTGGATCGAGCATGGCCTGGAAAGCCCCCTGGTCGTCGGTGACCATTTCACCGACCCGGGTTGCGCCCAGGCCCACCGCCTCGGTGGTGGCGGACCCGATGTCATCGACCGCGATATCGAGGTGGAACCGGTTCTTTTCGGTCTTGCTCTCGGGCACCGGTTGGAAGGCGAGCCGTGCGAACCCGGGCAGCTCGATGTGCGACCAGCCGCGGGCACGGTCGACCGGTTCACCACCAAGCATCTGGGCCCAGAAACGGACCAGGGTCTTCGGTTCGCGGCAGTCCACGACGATCTGATGCAGGTGTGCACGCATGAGCGGGAGCCTATGACGGCCCCTGACCCGCCACGAGACTGCCGAGTGAGGTGATGCTCTTGGTTCGGCCGCGGGGAGGCGGTGCGGTGCTGACCCCTGCGGTCGTAGGAGAGCGTTACGGCGCAGCCGAGATGAGTCGGGAGCGGGAGCAGGGGCACGGTGGCGCCGACGGACGGGGCGCTGACGGCACTCCGCCGAGCAGCGTGGATACCGTTTGAGCGGCTGAGGGAAGGGGCCGGAGGGCCCTTTCGCGGGCTGCCGACGGGAAAGTTCGTGAAGTTCTTCACAAGGAAATTGCCCCGGTAGGTCGAAGAACTGAGTCCGGTTGACCCTTTCGGGCCCCGTAGGCTGCTTTGAACACGTTCAGAAGGTGCGGGCGGGGGTGCCCGGGCGGTCGCTCCCGAGGTCTCGCGCGAGGCCTCACGGCGCCGTCGGAGGCGAAGAGGAGCAGCTCACGCGGCATTGACAACGGGTTGTGTACGGTTCGGGTTCCCGGCCCCCGGCATGGGTTTGATCACAAAAGCCGGGAAGTGTAACACGACTGCTGCCCGAGCTTGTGAAGGGGCGCACGAGCTCACCCTCTGGGGCAGGTGGATACTCGATGGCATGAGCACCACGGAGCGTCCCAGGATCCTCGTAGTAGGCGGTGGGTACGTAGGCCTGTACGCAGCTCGGCGCATCCAGAAGAAGATGCGTTACGGCGAGGCGACCGTCACCGTCGTCGACCCGCGGTCGTACATGACCTACCAGCCCTTCCTGCCCGAAGCCGCCGCCGGCAACATCTCCCCGCGGCACGTCGTCGTCCCCCTGCGACGCGTGCTCCCCAAGGCGGAGGTCCTCACCGGCCGGGTCACCACCATCGACCAGGACCGCAAGGTCGCCACGGTCGCGCCGCTCGTCGGCGAGGCCTACGAGCTGCCCTTCGACTACCTGATCGTCGCGCTCGGCGCCGTCTCCCGCACCTTCCCGATCCCCGGCCTCGCCGAGCAGGGCATCGGCATGAAGGGCATCGAGGAGGCCATCGGCCTGCGCAACCACGTCCTCGAGCAGCTTGACAAGGCCGACTCCACCACGGACGAGGAGATCCGCCGCAAGGCGCTCACCTTCGTCTTCGTCGGTGGCGGCTTCGCGGGCGCGGAGACCATCGGCGAGGTCGAGGACATGGCCCGGGACGCTGCCAAGTACTACAGGAACGTGTCCCGCGAGGACATGCGCTTCATCCTCGTCGACGCCGCCGACAAGATCCTCCCCGAGGTGGGTCCCAAGCTCGGCCAGTACGGCAAGGAGCACCTCGAGGGCCGCGGTGTCGAGGTCTACCTCTCCACCTCCATGGACTCCTGCGTCGACGGCCACGTGGTGCTGAAGAACGGCCTCGAGGTCGACTCGAACACCATCGTGTGGACGGCGGGCGTCAAGCCGAACCCGGCGCTGGCCCGCTTCGGCCTCCCGCTGGGCCCGCGCGGCCACGTCGACGCCCAGCCGACCCTCCAGGTCACCGGCACCGACTACATCTGGGCCGCGGGCGACAACGCCCAGGTGCCGGACCTCGTGGGCCGCAAGGCCGGCAACGAGAACGCCTGGTGCCCGCCGAACGCCCAGCACGCGCTGCGCCAGGCCAAGGTCCTCGGCGACAACGTGGTCTCCGGTATGCGGGGCTTCCCGCAGAAGGAGTACAGCCACGCCAACAAGGGCGCCGTGGCGGGCCTCGGCCTGCACAAGGGCGTGGCGATGATCGTCATGGGCAAGATGAAGATCAAGCTCAAGGGCCGGCTCGCCTGGTACATGCACCGTGGCTACCACGGCATGGCGATGCCGACGTGGAACCGCAAGATCCGCGTCTTCGCCGACTGGACGCTCGCTGCGTTCCTCAAGCGCGAGGTCGTCTCGCTGGGCGCGATCCAGTCCCCGCGCGACGAGTTCTACGAGGCCGCGAAGCCGGCGCCGCTGCCCGCGGCCGCCAAGCCGGTCACGGCCGAGAAGGCCGGGAGCGAGAAGGCCGAGAAGGCCAAGGCCTCCTGACCTCAGGCCGGCATCCGGCCGCGGGCCGACCGGCTCCAGGCCGACCGGCCATGGGCCACCTGACCGCAGATCGCCCGACCCGCAGGCTCTGCCAGGCCCGCGCACGGCCGGGCGGCCTCCGGCCCAACCCGGTCCGAACGGCAGGCTTCAGGTCATCGGCCTCCATCGGTCACCTTCGGTTCCCCGAAAAGGCCGCCCGCCATCCGTGGTGCGGGCGGCCTTTTCGGCGTTTTGCCCAGTCATGACGCGCGCCGGGGACTGCCTTGCGCCCCGCAGATGTTTACGTGGTGACGACATTCCGGGATTTGGCCTCCCCCAAGCTCTCGACCTCGCTCGAGCAGGGGGCGCCCCTATCGGAGGTGTACACCATGAGAGACGCCGCTTCGCGGCTGAAGGGCCTCGTCGAACAGCTGTTGGGCGCACCGCTCCCGCTGCGCATCCGCGCCTGGGACGGATCGCAGGCCGGCCCGCCGGACGCCCCGATCCTTGTCGTCCGCAACCGCCGTGCCGTGCGCCACCTGCTGTGGAAGCCGGGCGAACTCGGCCTCGCCCGCGCCTGGGTGGCCGGCGACCTCGGCGTCGAGGGCGACCTGTACACCGTCCTCGAACGCCTCTCCGGTCTCCTCTGGGAGCGCGGCGAGGACGCCCCCACCCTCGCCCAGTCCCTGCGCGACCCCGGCGTCCGTGCGGCCGTCCGCGGCCTCGTCGCGCTGACCGGCTCGCCGCTGCCGCCCGGCCCGCCCCCGGAGGAGATCCGCAGGCCCCATCGCGGCCTCCACACCAAGCGCAGCGACAAGCGCGCCATCAGCCACCACTACGACGTCGGCAACGACTTCTACGAGATCGTCCTCGGCCCGTCCATGGTGTACTCCTGCGCCTACTGGCCCGCCCCGCCCCCGCAGGCCACCCTCGAACAGGCCCAGCACGACAAGCTCGAACTCATCTGCCGCAAGCTCACCCTGACGCCCGGTCAGCGCCTGCTGGACGTCGGCTGCGGCTGGGGCTCCATGGCGATCCATGCCGCCCGCGAGCACGGCGTGAGCGTCGTCGGCATCACGCTCTCCCAGGAGCAGGCCGCGTATGCCCGTAAGCGCGCCGCCGAGGAAGGGCTCACCGACCGCGTCGAGATCCGTGTGCAGGACTACCGTGACGTCACGGACGGCCCCTACGACGCGATCTCCTCGATCGGCATGGCCGAACACGTCGGCTCCCCGCGCTATCTGGAGTACGCCACCGCTCTGCACCGCCTCCTCAAGCCCGGCGGACGGCTGTTGAACCACCAGATCGCGCGCCGCCCGCAGCGGGACGAGACGGAGTACGGCCTGAACCCGTTCATCGACGCGTACGTCTTCCCCGACGGCGAACTCGCCCCGGTGGGCACCACCGTGTCCCTGCTGGAGCAGGCCGGCTTCGAGACGCGCGACGTCGAGTCGATCCGCGAGCACTACGCCCTCACCCTGCGCCGCTGGGTGGCGAACCTGGAGGACGGCTGGGACCGGGCCGTCGCGCTCACCGGGCCGGGCCGCGCCCGCGTCTGGCGGCTCTACATGGCCGCCTCCGCGCTCGCCTTCGAACGCAACCGCATCGGCGTCAACCAGGTCCTGGCCGTGAAGACCCCCGAATCCGGTACGTCCGGTCTCCCCCTGCGCGCCCGCACCTGGAACTGACCGCCACCCTCGCTCCCCGTCGTCGTGCCCCGCGACGACGGGCAGATGCCGTTGGTCGATTCGGCCCGGCGTTCCGGGCCTCGCGAGCCCGTACCGACGGCACGGGTACTCCGGCTGCGAACCGTGACACATTCCCGGAAAGTGTCACGGTCGGCGGGCTCATGCCCCGGGTCCGCCGGATGCTCCCACAGCATCACGGGCACGACGCGGGGCACGACGACGGGCCCTGTTCCGATGACCGACTCCGACCGACTCCAGGAGTCCGACCGAGTCCGGCCACCGGAACAGGGCCCGCGCCCCCGCTCCCGTAGTACTTTCGCCACCGGGCTACTGCCGGCTGCGACCCGCTACTCCGCCTTGATCGCCTGGAGTATGTTCAGCCGTGCCGCCCGCCGGGCCGGCCACAGGGCCGCGAGCACGCCCACGACGCCGGCCAGCAGCAGGAAGACCGCCATCCGGTCCCAGGGCAGGACCAGTTCGTACGTCGCCATCCTCGAGCCCACCAGCTGTCCGGCCGCCCAGCCGAAGAACACGCCCAGGCCGATGCCGAGCACCCCGCCGAACAGGGAGATCACCAGGGACTCCAGGCGGACCATCCGCCTGATGCCCTTGCGGTCCAGGCCGATCGCGCGGAGCATGCCGATCTCCTGGGAACGCTCGAACACCGACATGGCCAGGGTGTTGATGACCCCGAGGACGGCGACGAGCACGGCCATCGCCAGCAGCCCGTAGACCATGTTCAGCATCAGCGTGAACATGGACGCCAGTTCGTTGGAGAGATCCTTCTTGTCCTGCACCTGGATGGCGGGGTTGGTGCCGAGGGCCTCCACCAGCCGGTCCTTCGCCGCGTCGGAGGCACCGCCGGAGACCTTCACCATGACCCGCATGTCGACCGGGTCCGGCTGGTGCGGGGCGAGGGTCGCGGTGTCGAGCATGATGCCGCGGAACATCTCGTTGCCCTCGTAGACCCCGGCGACCGTCAGCTCCTGCTTCTTGCCGTCCTCGTAGGTGAGGGTGAAGTCCGCACCGGCCTTCCAGCCGTATTTCTCGGCCGTACCGTGGTCGACGACGATCCGCGTGCCGGCCACCTCGAAGGCGCCGTCGCGGACCGGGAAGTCGGTCAGCTCGCCGATCGAGGAGCCGTCGACGCCGGTCAGGAACTCCGTCCGCTCGTCGATGCGGGCGGGCGCGTTGCGCAGCGGGCTGATGGCGGTGACGTCGTCGGACTGCTTCAGCGTCCGCTCGACGTCCGGCGACAGCCAGTTGCCGTTCGCCATCGACACCACGTAGTCGGCCTCGATCGCGGAGGCGGCCATCTTGTCGATGGCGTTCTGCAGGCTGCCCGCCACCACCGTCATCCCGGTGATCAGGGTGAGCCCGATCATCAGCGCGGACGCGGTCGCGGCGGTACGGCGCGGGTTGCGCACCGAGTTCTGCCGGGCCAGCTTCCCGGACACCCCGAAGACGCGCAGCACCGGCGCCGCGGCGGCGATCAGCGGACGGGACAGCAGCGGGGTCAGGATGAACACGCCGATGATCAGCAGCACCGCGCCGAGACCCATGGGGGCCTGGCCGTCCGTGCCGCTCATCGTCGTGGCCGCGAGGACCACCGCGATGCCGGCGCCCGAGAAGAGCGTGCCCAGCGTGTTGCGCAGCACCAGCGACTTGGTGGTCGCCTTGGCGTGCACGGAGCTCATCGCCGCCACCGGCGGGATCTTCGCGGCCCGGCGGCCGGGCAGCCACGCGGCGAGCATGGTGATCAGGATGCCGACCGCGAACGCGGCGGCGACGGTGCCCGGCGTGACCACCAGCGGGCCGGCGGGCACGGTCGCGCCGAACGTCCCCATCAGGGCACGCAGCCCGGCCCCGATGCCGATACCGGCGAGCAGCCCGACCACGGCGGCGACCGCGCCCACCACGAACGCCTCGAGCAGCACCGACCGGGTGACCTGCCCGCGGGAGGCGCCGACCGCGCGCATCAGCGCCAGCTCCCGGGTGCGCTGGGCGACCAGCATGGTGAAGGTGTTGGCGATGATGAACGTACCGACGAACAGTGCGATGCCGGCGAACACCAGCAGGCCCTGCTTCAGCCCGCTCATCGACGAGGCGATCATGCTCGCCTGGTCCTCGGCGAGCTGCGTGCCGGTGGTGGTCTCCACGGCATCGGCGGGCAGCGCCTTGTCCAGTTCCGCCTTCAGAGCGGTCTCGGAGACGCCGTCCTTGGCCTTGACGGCGATCTCGTCGAACGTGCCCTCCTTGCCGAACAGCTTCTGCGCGGTCGCCGTGTCGAACAGCGCGAGGCTGCCGCCGGCCGCGACATTGCCGTCGTCGGTGGTGAAGATGCCGGCGACGACCGGCTCGAGGACGGGGCCGTCGACCGACATCCGTACGGTGTCGCCGACCCGGTAGCCGGTGCGCTTCGCGGTCTCGGCATCGATGAGGATCTCGTCGGCGCCCTTCGGCGCGTGCCCTTCGGCCAGCGGGTAACGGGGGTCGTCGGTGCCCCAGTAGTTGCCGCCCTGCGACCCGAAGCCGTCGCCGATCAGCTTGCCGTCCTGGTCGGCCATGGCGGTGAACCCGAGGACGACGCCGATGGCCTGCGCGGCGCCGGGCACCTCGGCGCTGTCCTCGACCATGGCCGAGGTCAGCTCGTGGGACTCACCGACCTTGTCTCCCTCGGCGTCCTTCCACTGGGCGGTGACGGCGACGTCTACGTGGTCGAAGCCCTTGGCGGAGCTCTTCTGGAGGGCGTCGGAGAGGGTGTTGGTGAAGACCAGGGTCCCCGACACGAAGGCCACGCCGAGCATCACGGCGAGCACGGTCATCAGGAGCCGGGCCTTGTGCGCGAACACATTGCGCAAGGCGGTACGGAACATGGGTGTCTTCTCGAGTCCAGTCGTACGAGTGGGGGTGTGGGGCGTCAGCAGGGGTGAGGCCGCGTCACCGGAAGAGGTGAGGGACTGTTGTGTGCTGACGACGGCTCGGCCGGTGACGGCTCAGCTCGTACGGCCCTTGGCGTCGAACTGCTTCATGCGGTCGAGCACCGAGTCGGCCGTCGGTCCGTGCACCTCGTCCACGATCCTGCCGTCCGCGAGGAACACCACCCGGTCCGCGTAGGCCGCGGCGACCGGGTCGTGGGTCACCATGACCACCGTCTGCCCCAGCTCGCGTACGGAGTTGCGGAGGAAGCCGAGCACTTCGGCGCCGGAACGGGAGTCGAGGTTGCCGGTGGGCTCGTCGCCGAAGATGATCTCGGGCCGGGAGGCCAGCGCCCGCGCGACGGCGACCCGCTGCTGCTGGCCGCCGGACAGCTGGGACGGCCGGTGGCTCAACCGGTCGGACAGTCCGATCATCCGGATCACGGTGTCGAGCCACTGCTTGTCCGGCTTGCGCCCCGCGATGTCCATCGGGAGGGTGATGTTCTCCAGGGCCGTCAGGGTCGGCAGCAGGTTGAACGCCTGGAAGATGAAGCCGATCTTGTCCCGGCGCAGCCTGGTGAGCTGCTTGTCCTTGAGGGAGCCCAGCTCGGTGTCACCGATGCGCACGGAACCGGCCGAGAACGTGTCGAGGCCGGCCACACAGTGCATCAGCGTGGACTTGCCGGAGCCGGAGGGGCCCATGATCGCGGTGAACTCGGCCTGCCGGAAGTCCACGGAGACCTGGTCGAGGGCGACCACCTGGGTCTCGCCCTGGCCGTAGATCTTCGACAGCTCCGTGGCGCGTGCGGCCACGGTGGTGGTCCGGTCGGCGATGGGTGCGGTGGTCACGGGATGGGCACTCCTGACGGTACGACGTTTCACGGGAACGGGACGTCATCCATCGTTCCGCCCGACGGCCGCCGTGCAGTCACCCGCAGCTCCGGTTCCGAGGGGCGACTCAGGGTGGACCCCGGTGGTCACCGTCATACCTGGGGTTGACGGCGACCCCGGACGAGGGGGAGGGGCCGGGCCCGAACAGAGAGGGTTTTCGATCCGAGCGGAGCCCTCCGAACGCCGGATGTCGCAAGAACGGGTGGGTCGCCCTTGTTCAGACGGTGAAATTCCGTCATTCCGCATACGTGGCCGACCCTCGCACGCGAGGCTGTTGGCATGTGCTGATGGCGATTCCCATGGCCTGATACACCCTCAGGCGCCAATAAAATCAGACAACATGGGCCCACCACCCCGCAGTTCGGGGGAGGGGTCCGGATAAGCTCGGGGGGCCCGACGCGGAGCCCATGGCCTGCCCGGATGGTGGAATGCAGACACGGCGAGCTTAAACCTCGCTGCCCCTGCTGGGGGCGTGCCGGTTCAAGTCCGGCTCCGGGCACCATCTTTGGCGCGGCCCTTGACTTGGCAGTTGCCTCCGCCCACAGGGCGAGGGGGCGTTCGCACCCGACGGCGCGCCGCCGACGGGCTCGCTCATGGGGCGCCGGACGCGCGCGTTGACTTGCTGGATATCTGGGCGCGGAACATCGCGAGTCGGGGTGGGCCGGGACATATGGGCAGCCGTACCGCCCGGCGCTGACAGTCAGGACGTCTGCCGAGGGCTGCTCGAAGCCAGGCGAGCGATCCGGTCTCCAGCACGGCATCAGCGAGGGCCTGGGCGGACTTGGTGAGGATGCGACCACGACTGTTGTCGATCCACCGCTGGGCGTTGGCGTAGCCCTGTGCTCTGTGCCCGGCACTCGATGCCCTGGATCACGCATTCCAGCTTGTCGGCGTCGCGGGCACAGACTGCCTCCGGGCTTTCCTTCGCCTCGTACTCGGCAACGAGGGCCTGGACGGCGTCCGCCAGGGCCTTGGGCATGCCGGCGACCTGGTCGGCGGTGATGTCGCGCGGGTCGGCTTCGCCCTGGGCGTACTTCTTGCCGAGGTGGTTGACGTCCCCGGTGCGGGTCTCCTGCGGGTCTCCTGCGGGTCTCCTGCGAGTCGTGCCAGACGGCGAGCAGCGCGGCCTGGGTAGGGTCGGCTCCTTCCCGCTTCGCGATGACGGAGGCGAGCAGGGCGGTGCGCCAGGCGCGGCCTGCGGCTCCCGCTCGCAGCAGGTCGGGGCGTACTTGGAGCAGTGACCACACCGAGTGGATGGGGAGGTCGGCGTAGCCGTGGTGCGGTGCCATGCCTTCGGCGAGGTGGGCGAGGAGCTTGTCGCCGTTCCAGGCTCGGAGGGAGCCGTCGGCGATGAAACCGTCGCTCAACTGCGGCACGGTCGTCTCGCCGATCCGGTAGGCCCAGTAGGAGAGGTTCGCGGCTTCGCCGGCGTTGTCCTGGAGCGCGCTGTCGATGAAGTGGGTCATGCGGTCGCGGTCGCCTTGGCGGGCTGCTATCGCGGCGAGCGACCGTTGGGTGAGCCAGGTGGTGAGCCAGTCGGCAGGGTGCTGCGCACGCTGCCGAAGGTCCTCGACGGACACCTGTACGTGACGATCACCCGCTGCGGGGCCCTCTCACCACCGCCCGACCCGTCCGGATCCCGCCTTTCCTCCCCGCACGCGTGTGACGATCTTCCGCACCTGCCCCGCCCTGTGAAAGGAACGCTGAATTCATGACAGTTGACCAGAGCGCCAAGGACAAGGCCCAGCGACTGCGCACGCTCGGCACCGACACGGTCCTTGTGCTGCCGAACGCCTGGGACGCGGGCAGCGCCGCCGTGATGGCCGCCGCGGGTGCCCCGGCCATCGCCACCACCAGCGGCGGTGTGGCCTGGTCCCTCGGCAGGGGCGACGGCGAGCAGGCCACCCGGGACGAGATGCTCGCCGCCGCCGCGCGTATCGCCGCCGCCGTGGACGTGCCGGTGACGGTCGACGTCGAGTCCGGCTACGGAGCGGCCCCGGCCGAGGTCGCCAAGACGGTCGCCGCGGTGGTCGCCGCCGGTGCCGTCGGCATCAACCTGGAGGACTCCAGGGCCGCGGGCGGCCCGCTGTTCACGCCCGAGGAGCAGGCCGGGCGCATCGCCGCCGCCCGCACCGCCGCCACCGAGACCGGCCTGTCCGAGCTGGTGATCAACGCCCGTACGGACGTGTACCTCTTCGGTATCGGTGAGGAGTCCGGCCGGCTGGACGACGTCCTGGCCCGCGCCGCCGCCTACGCCGAGGCGGGCGCCGACGGCATCTTCGTCCCCGGCCTGCTCGACCTGGCCGTCCTCACCGACCTGGCCGACCGTTCCCCGCTCCCGGTCAACGCCATGGCGGGCCCCGGCGGCCCCGGCGTCGCCGAACTGGCCAGGGCGGGTGTCCGCAGGGTGAGCGTCGGCACGGGCGTGGCCCAGGCCGCGTACACGGCGGCCCGCCGCGCCACGCTCGAACTGCTGGAGTCGGGCACCTACGACTCGCTGGACGACTCGCTGGACTTCTTCCAGATGAACGGGCTGTTCAGCGGCTGAGAACGGCGGTGGAAAGCCTGCAGGGGGGCCGGTCACCGGCCCCCTGCCCCCGCACGCGGCGAACGCTCAGCGGGTCGCGGTCCAGCGGGCGACCACCCGGTCCAGCACATCCAGGGGAAGCGAGCCGTTGCCGAGCACCAGGTCGTGGAAGGCGCGGATGTCGACCCGGACGGCGCATCCTGGCTTTCCCCCGGCCTGCTGCCGCCCGAGGACAGCGCCACGCTGGTCGCCGAGACGCTGGGCGCCGGCCGGGTCGCCGCCGAGCCGGACGCGGTCGCCGAACTCACCGAACGATGCGGCCATCTCCCGCCGGTACTGCGGATCGCCACGGCCCGTCAGCGCCTCCCGCGGCCCCGCCACCGCCCACAGGCCGAACCCGGCGGCCACGGCCGACCGCACGAGCCCCTCCCCGGACATCGCCAGGCTCAGCACCCTCGATCGGAGGTGAGCAGGGCGGGGACGGGGGTGGGGCGGGGACGGCTGGGCTGATCTCCGGCTGGTTCCGGGCAGGTTCCAGATCGGTCATGGTTGGGTCCCCTGCGCTGAGGGGAATCGGATGACCGCGTAGCGTGTTGTGCAGCACAACGAGGGAAAGATCCTTCCCAAGCATTGGGGTCATTCCTTTGCCTACCTATTACTCTTGAGCCCAAGGCCGCGCTGTGTGGCCATGGAGGAGTGAAATGAGGAGCAGAAACCCGGTCTTCTCGCGACGGGGGTTCAGCCGCGACAACGGCTACGCGGGCTTCAACACCGCGCCGCAGGCCGGGGGTCCCGCTGTCGCCACGCAGGGCAACCCGTACGCGCAGCCCACCGGCAACCCGTACGCGCAGAACCCCTACGCACAGAACCCGTACGGCCAGCAGGACGTGCAGCACGGCGCGCCGCCGCAGGCGCCCGCCACCGCCGGCCGGATGACCATCGACGACGTCGTCATGCGCACGGGCACCACGCTCGGCGTGCTCGTCGTCTTCGCCGCGCTCGCCTGGGCGCTGCTGCCCGTGGACGACGCCAACTTCGGCCGGTCCATCGGCATCGGCATCGGCGCCGCGCTGGTCGCCATGGTCCTGGGCCTCGTGCAGTCCTTCAAGCGCAAGGCCATGCCCGCGCTGATCCTGGCGTACGCCGCGTTCGAGGGTGTCTTCCTCGGCGTCATCTCCAGCGTCGTCGACAACCGCATCGCCGACGGTGCGGCCATGCAGGCCGTACTCGGCACCATGGCGGTCTTCGTCGGTGTGCTGGTGGCGTACAAGGCGGGCTGGATCCGCGTCAACCGCCGTTTCTACGGCTTCGTGATGGCGGCCGCGCTCGGCTTCATCCTGCTGATGGCCGTGAACATGATGTTCGCGGTGTTCGGCGGCGGTGACGGCCTCGGCTTCCGCAGCGGTCCGCTCGGCATTCTCTTCGGTGTCATCGGCATCATCCTCGGTGCCTGCTTCCTCGCCCTGGACTTCAAGCAGGTCGAGGACGGCCTCGCCTACGGTGCCCCGCGCGAGGAGGCCTGGCTCGCCGCCTTCGGTCTCACGCTGACGCTGGTCTGGATCTACCTGGAGTTCCTGAGGCTCATCGCGATCTTCAGCAGCAGCGACTAGCGACCGGTCGGCGCGTCGGTGATCGAAGCGTCCGATCCACGCGGACACACGCAAGGGCCCCGGGTTCACCCGGGGCCCTTCGCCGTGGTGCGGGCAGGGTGGGTGGTGTGGTGGACGGGGGTGAGTGGTGGGTCGTCGTGGGCGGGGCGTGGGCTCAGCGCAGGTTGCGCGCGGCCCTTCTCAGGTCGTACTCGTGGATGATCGCCTTGGCATGGCCGTACGCCAGGTCGTACTCGTGGCGGAGCCAGCTGACCTTCTCCTCGAAGCGGAAGAGGGAGGGGCCTTCTTCTTCGACGGTGCGCAGCCAGTCGGAGATCTCACGACCGGTGCAGTGCGGGATGCGGGCGAGCATGTTGCGATGGGTCTCCTCGGAGAGGACTTGGGACATCGGCGCCTCCAGCGCAGGGGTGTGAGCCGGTCCTTCAGGTCACCGTGCCCGACCGTTCGTCCGTTGGCAACAGCCCTGTCGTGCCGCGTACGCTCACCGCGTGGTTGATACGACGCCCCTCACCCGTGCCGTGGATCATTTCGCCGACCGTCTGCGGGCCGCGCCGCAGAGCCGGCTGCAACGGGGGGCCGCCGCCGAGGCACTCGCCCTGGCCAGGGAATTGGCGGTGTGGACCCAGCGCCTGGAGGAGCCGGGCACCGAGCCCCGCGAGATGCCCGACGCGGGCATGTTCGCCGCCGCCGACCAGATCACCGTCGCCGGCCACGACCTGGCGCTCGTACTGGAGAACGAGGAAGAGATCGCGGAGGCGCTATGGCTCGTGGAGGAGGCGCAGAAGCGCGCCGGGGTGTAGGGACACACCCGGCGCGCGGAAAGATCGAGCGGAAGGGTTCAGGCGGAAAGATCCAGGCGGAAGGATCAGAGGGACGCGATGACGCGGTCCGCCAGGATGTAGACGTTCTCCTCGCCGCAGGCGAAGGTCAGCGTGTACGCGCCCGAGATGCCGGAACCGCCCAGCAGGAACGGGGCCCGGCCCTCACGCAGGGCCGCGGCCAGCCGCTCCGCGGTCTCCCGGTGTCCCGGTGTCATGCACAGCGTCGTGCCGTCGGCGAAGACGTAGACGTCCAGTGTGCCCAGCGGGCCGGGGCGGACGTCGGTCAGTTCCACCTCGGAGGAGGCCAGCTCCTCCAGCGTGGAGACGGTGCGCTCGTGGTCGTTCGCGACCGGTGACGGGTTCGGGACGAAGTCCGGGTGGGAGGGGTGCCGGCGGCGGGCCGCGGCCAGCTCCGGGGACTCCGTGGGCGTACCGCCCTGGACGAAGTCCGTCGGGGCGTACTCGTCGGTGTCGGCGCCCGGATCGGCCACCGGCTCCAGACCCACGAAATCGGTCTGTCGCGGCATGAACAGCTCACTGTCGGCCAGGCCCAGCAGGGACGGCGTGTCGGAGATGTCACGCGCCTCCTGGGCGGCCCAGAACGCCCGCGCCTCGGCGAGTTCCCGTTCCCGTTCCTCCGCGAGGGCCTCGGCCACGGCCGCGCGTATCTCGTCGGCGGGGGCGGAGCGGGCGGCGGGCAGGAGCGCACGCGTGGTGGCGGCACGGTCCTTGACCAGCTCGGCGTGCAGGGCCGCGACCTGTCGGCGCAGCACCAGAATGCTGCGCAGGACAGCGACGCCCACGGCGCCGGTTGCGGCCGTGGTGACCAACAGGGCGATCGGCATGGCGCTCACTGACGTACTCCCGGTTCAAAGTCGACCCCCGACTTCCTACATCAGCTTGAAGGGTGGACTAACCATCTGTCAGTGCGTAACGTCACGAAACGGACAGAGTGTGGTTTCCGGGCCGGGTAGGGGTAGGGCTCTGACCTGTGTGAATCTCCACGGTGAGGGAGATAGATCACATCCTGGGGGAGATTGGATCACGGAACGGCCCGGAACCCGGTGGTGCAGGGTTTCCGGGCCGTGGTCTCACCAACCGTGCTGCTTCGGCTACTTTGCGACATCGCGACATCGCGACAGTGGTCGGCCGAGTCGGTCAGCTGAGGCGCTCGATGACCATGGCCATGCCCTGGCCGCCGCCGACGCACATCGTCTCCAGGCCGAACTGCTTGTCGTGGAACTGGAGGGAGTTGATGAGCGTGGCGGTGATGCGGGCGCCGGTCATGCCGAACGGGTGGCCGACGGCGATCGCGCCGCCGTTGACGTTCAGCTTCTCCAGCGGGATGCCGAGCTCGCGGTAGGAGGGGATGACCTGCGCGGCGAACGCCTCGTTGATCTCGACCAGGTCGATGTCGTCGATGGTGAGACCGGCGCGGCGCAGCGCCTGCCGGGACGCCTCGACCGGGCCGAGGCCCATGATCTCCGGGGAGAGGCCGGAGACGCCGGTGGAGACGATCCGGGCGAGCGGGGTCAGGCCCAGCTCGCGGGCCTTGGTGTCGCTCATGACGACGAGCGCGGCGGCGCCGTCGTTGAGCGGGCAGCAGTTGGCGGCGGTGACCAGGCCGTCGGGACGGAATACGGGCTTGAGGCCCGAGACGCCCTCCAGGGTGACGCCGGCGCGCGGGCCGTCGTCCTTGGCGACGACCGTGCCGTCGGGCAGCGTCACCGGGGTGATCTCACGCTCCCAGAAGCCGTTCTTGAGGGCCTCCTCGGCCAGGTTCTGCGAGCGGACGCCGAACTCGTCCATGTCCTGGCGGGTGACGCCCTTCAGCCGTGCCAGGTTCTCGGCGGTCTGGCCCATCGCGATGTAGGCGTCCGGGGCGAGGCCGTCCTCGCGCGGGTCGTGCCAGGTGGTGCCCTCCTGCTCCGCGACGGCGGCGGTACGGGCCTCGGCCTCGGCGAAGAACGGGTTGCGGGTGTCGGGCAGGCTGTCGGAGTTGCCCTTCGTGAACCGGGAGACCGTCTCGACGCCGGCCGAGATGAAGACGTCGCCCTCCCCGGCCTTGATGGCGTGCAGCGCCATGCGGGAGGTCTGCAGGGAGGACGAGCAGTAGCGCGTGATGGTGCAGCCGGGGAGGTGGTCCATCCCCATCTGCACGGCGACGACGCGGCCGAGGTTGTTGCCCTGCTCACCGCCGGGGAGGCCGCAGCCGAGCATCAGGTCGTCGATGTCCCTGGGGTCCAGCTCGGGGACCTTGGCGAGGGCGGCCTGGATGATCGAGGCGGTCAGGTCGTCCGGGCGCAGATCCTTGAGGGAGCCCTTGAAAGCGCGGCCGATGGGGGAACGGGCGGCAGAGACGATCACGGCTTCGGGCATTACGGCTCCTGAGGGAAGGGGCGGCGCGTAGCGCCTCGTCGAGGGGTGGTGGTCGGGCGACGGGAGGGCGTGCCGGGTGGTCGGGCAGGGCTGTCTGGGAAGCTACCCGGACGTAGTGGCGGGGTCACGGGGCGCGCGGTGTGACACTGGCCGCATCTTACTAAGCGCTTGCTTGGGACTGGGGCTCCCCGGACTCCGCGGCCTGCGGCTCCGGCTCCCGCACCCGGCGGCGCTTCCGGCGCTTGAGGAGGGCCCAGGGGCCCCTCGGGCCCGTGGGCATGGCCGCGGTGACCTCGGTGCCCGCCTCCGAGGCGGCCTCGGCCGCTGCTCGGGCGACGGGGAGGAAGCCCTCGCGGCGCGCGGCGTCGGGGCGCTCGTCCTGGGCCGGCCACAGGCCGAGGACGGCGCAGACCGTCGGCAGGACGGCCATGGCCGCCGTGGCGTACCCCTCGGCGGAGGGGTGGTAGCTGTCGGGGCCGAAGAGCTCGCGGGGGTTCGCGGCGAACTCGGGGCCGAGCAGGTCACCCAGCGACACCGTGCGCCCGCCCTGCTCGACCGTGCCGATCGTCTGGGCCGCCGCCAACTGCCGGGAGGTCCGCCGGGCCAGCCAGCGCAGGGGCTGCTGGACCGGTTCGAGCGTGCCCAGGTCGGGGCAGGTGCCCACGACGACCTCCGCACCCGCCGTACGCAGCCGGCGCACCGCCGCGGACAGGTGGCGCACGGAGAGCGCGGGCGACATGCGGTGCGTGACGTCGTTCGCGCCGACCATGATCACGCACATGTCGGGCACCCGGGACGGATCCGCGAGCGCCCGCGTCACCTGTCGGTCCAGATCGTCGGAGCAGGCGCCGGGCACCGCCACCGTGCTCAGCCCCACCGGCCGCTCCGCGACCGCCGCGACCCCCGATGCCAGGAGCGCGCCCGGGGTCTGACCGGCCCGGTGCACACCCTGGCCGGCGGCCGTGGAGTCGCCCAGCATCGTCAGCCGCAGCGCCGGCTGACCGGGCACCGTGTAGGCGGCGCCGTACAGTCCGTCCGCGGTCGGTACGTGCGGGCTCCTGCCGTTGCTCACGCGGCGTCGCGCCAGCCGGGCCTCGGCCAGCAGCAGCCCGACGCCGGCCGCGCCGGCCAGGCCGATGCCGCCCCCGCCGTACGCGGCGCCGGCCGCGATCCGCCGGGCCACCCTCGCCCTCGACATCCTCGTCATGCCTCGCCGCCACCTCCTCCGAGCCGTACAGCAGTACGGCCCGCAGCCGCACGGCAGTACAACCTCACAGCCGTACGTACGGCCTCACAGCCGTACACCCACTGCTTGCCCCGTACGGACCGTGATCCAATCTTCGCGCGGAGTGAACGACCCGGGAGGGGTGGGACCGGAGGCGGGTTCGGGGACAGGGTCCGGAGCAGGCTCTACGCTGGCATCACTACGTCAACCACACCTTTTGCAGCATCCGGAGACAACGGTGCAATTCCACGACTCGATGATCAGCCTCGTCGGCAACACCCCGCTCGTGAGGCTCAACCACGTCACCCACGGCATCGGGGCGACCGTCCTGGCCAAGGTGGAGTACTTCAACCCCGGCGGGTCGGTGAAGGACCGCATCGCCCTGCGCATGATCGAGGCGGCGGAGAAGAGCGGAGAGCTGCAGCCGGGCGGCACCATCGTCGAGCCGACCAGTGGCAACACCGGTGTCGGCCTGGCCATCGTGGCCCAGCAGAAGGGGTACAAGTGCATCTTCGTGTGCCCCGACAAGGTCTCCCTGGACAAGATCAACGTGCTGCGGGCGTACGGGGCCGAAGTGGTCGTCTGCCCGACCGCGGTGGACCCCGAGCACCCCGACTCGTACTACAACGTCTCCGACCGGCTGGTCCGTGAGACGCCGGGGGCCTGGAAGCCGGACCAGTACTCCAACCCCAACAACCCGCTCAGCCACTACGAGTCCACCGGACCGGAGCTGTGGGAGCAGACCGGGGGGAAGATCACCCACTTCGTGACCGGGGTCGGGACCGGCGGCACCATCTCCGGGACCGGGCGCTACCTCAAGGACGTCAGCGACGGCCGTGTCCAGGTCGTCGGCGCCGACCCCGAGGGCTCCGTCTACTCCGGCGGCTCCGGGCGGCCCTACCTGGTGGAGGGCGTCGGCGAGGACTTCTGGCCGACCGCCTACGACCGGACCGTCGTGGACGAGATCGTCCCCGTGTCCGACAAGGACTCCTTCCAGATGACCCGGCGCCTCGCCAAGGAGGAGGGCCTGCTCGTCGGCGGATCGTGCGGCATGGCCGTGGTCGCGGCGCTGCGGGTGGCCGAGCGGCTCAGCGAGGACGACGTCGTGGTGGTGCTGCTCCCGGACAGCGGACGCGGCTACCTCAGCAAGATCTTCAACGACGAGTGGATGGCCGACTACGGCTTCCTCGAGGACGCCGGCCCCAGCGCGCGCGTCAGCGCCGTCCTCGACCACAAGGAGCACGGTCACATCCCGTCCCTCGTGCACATGCACCCCGACGAGACGGTGGGGCAGGCCATCGAGGTGCTGCGCGAGTACGGCGTTTCGCAGATGCCGGTCGTCAAGCCGGGTGCCGGTCACCCGGACGTGATGGCTGCCGAGGTCGTCGGCTCGGTGGTGGAACGGGAACTGCTGGACGCGCTGTTCAGCAAGACCGCCTCGCTCGGCGACCTGCTGGAGAAGCACATGTCCGCCCCGCTGCCGCAGGTCGGCTCCGGTGAGCCGGTCGCGGACCTGATGGCCGTACTGGGCAAGGCCGACGCGGCGATCGTCCTGGTCGAGGGCAAGCCGACCGGTGTCGTCAGCCGCCAGGACCTGCTCTCCTTCCTCGCCAAGGACGGGAAGTGACCGACGGGAAGTGACCGGCGGGAAGTGACCGGCGGGAAGTTACCGGCGGGAAGTGACGGACGGTTGACGTCTGCCGACGGCGAGTGCAACGGCCGTGAGTCATGAGTGCCGGGAGCCGAGCCGTGACGTGATCTTCGTGGACTTCGCGGAAGTGGTACGCGGGTGTCACGTGCGCGCAGCACTCGCTTAACACCGGTCCGGCAGATTGGTCGTTGTCGGCGGGCAGGTGGGGTGCCTCCCAGGCGTTCAGCAGGGGGGGAGGCTTCCCCTTCCCGGCCGACAGGGAACGGCGTCACAGGACCTCCGGAGCGGCTCCCGGATCTCCATGGACGCCAGGCGCGCAGCCCGGCCAGGCCGGCCCGCGTCACTGCGCGGGGACCACCGTCGTCCCGCCCCCCGGTAACGGGGGTGCGGTGGTCCCCGCGTTGATCCCGTTCAGCCTCCCGCGCCCAGTTCTCCGCGTTCAGCGCTTGCGTTCAGCCCCTGCGCTCAGTCCTCCCAGCCGTTGCCCTGCCGCTGCTGCCTGCGGCGGCCGAACAGGCCCGGATTGATGCGGGCCGCCTGGACGACGTTCACGCCGACGATGCCCAGCCAGGCGACCAGCAGGCCGGGCAGATGGGCCACGCCGCCGCCGATGGCGGACAGCGGCACCGCCAGGACCAGGGAGGCGATCCCGAAGCCGAAGCGCTCGCCCCAGGTGTCCGTGGCCTTCGGCGACCGGGAGTCCCGGGCCACCGTCATCTGCTGCTCGGCGAGCTGCCGGCGCACCCGGCTCTCCACCGCGCCGTCGATACGCTGGTCGACCTTCTCCAGGAACGAGTCGACCAGCGCGGACTCGTACTCGTCGCCCAGTTCCCTGCGGGCCTGCAGGGTGGCGTTGAGTTCCTTCTTCAGGTCGGCGTCCCGCGCATTCATTCCGCTCATACGGACCACGGTAGGCAGCCCGGCCGCCCATGGCACTGGGGACAGCCCCCTTGTCGGCCGGGGGGCCTGCCGGTCCCGGTCGTGCGCGCCCCGTGCTCGCCTGTATAACGGCATGCAGGAAGCACGGTGGGTGAATGGGCCGGGTGGACAGCCGTGTGATCAGTGCCAGGTGATCAGGTCGAGGGGGAGTCACGTCATGAGCGGCACCGAGGGGCCTGCCGCGCGCCTGCAGGCGCTGTTCGAGGGACACCGGCTGACGCCGACGCAGCGGCGCATCGCGCACAGCATGGTGCGGCGCGCCGCCGATGTGCCGTTCCTGTCCAGCGTGGAACTGGCCGAGCTGGCCGGGGTCAGCCAGCCCTCCGTGACCCGGTTCGCGGTCGCCCTCGGCTTCGACGGCTATCCCGCCCTGCGGCGGCATCTGCGCGAGGTCGTACCCTCCGGACCGCCGGCGCCGGACGCCGGGTCGTACAACGAGTACCAGCAGGCCGTCGAGGCCGAGATCGAGAACCTGCGGCACCTGGCCGAGGTGCTCGCCGATCCGGAGCCCGTCCGGCGGGCGGGGCGGATCCTCGCGGGCAGCCGGCCGCTGCCCGTGCTCGGGCTGCGTGCGGCGGCGGCACAGGCCCACGGCTTCGCCTACTTCGCCGCCAAGGTCCACCCCGACGTACGGCTGCTCAACGAGGGCGGCTCCATGCTCCACGACCGCGTCGACGCCGCCGCCGCGGCCGGCGCCGGAGCCCTGCTCTGCTTCGCGCTGCCCCGGCATCCCCGGGAGGTCGTCGACGCCCTCACCCATGCCAGGGAGACGGGGCTGACGGTGGTCACCGTCGCCGACTCCGCCTTCGCGCCGGTCGCCAAGGTCTCCGACCTGCTGCTGCCCGCCGCCGTCGGCACCGGGCTCGCCTTCGACACGGCGTGCGCGCCGATGCTGCTGGGCCGGGTGCTGCTGGAGGCGATGTGCGACGACCTGCCCGACGCCCAGGCCCGTCTGGAGGAGTTCGACACGAAGGCGGCGACGCGCGGCCTGTTCGTGGAGTGACACCGGGGCCCGTGGCTGCGGGGCGAGATGTCGCTCCTTGCGGGTATCTCAGATTTCTCTCACCTCGAGTCACTAGTCTGCGCTCCGACCCTACGGACGCTCCACTGAAGTGGGACGGGAGGCTGGACGTGATGCGCGCAGGACGCGGAGGACAGGGGCTGGCTCGGGTGGCCGTGGTCGTACGGGCCGGGGCCGCGCCGCTGTGGTGGCTGGGGGTGTTCGCGGCGGGCATCGGGGTGCTGGTGCCGGGACTGACCGGCCGCCGGATCGGTGTGTCGGCCGGTGCCGCGCTGTTCCTCGTGGCTCTCGCCGCGGTGGCGTACGTACGGCGCGGGCGGTACCGCGACCTGGCCCGGCCGGCGGTCCGGGCGGGCAAGCACGACGTGCTCCAGGACCGCGCGGTCAGCGTGCGCAACTGGCGCCGGCGGAACCGCTGGTGGCTGCTGCTCGCCTTCCTCGCCGCCCTGGGCAGCGCGTTCGCGGTCCCCGTGGCGGGCGGTCTGCTGCTCGCCGGGTGCGGTGTGGGCCTGTGGCTGAAGGCATCCTGGATCGGCCGCCTGGAGGAGGCCGGCGAGGCCCTGCTGTGGGTCCGCATCGACTGGCTGAGCGGCGGTGCGGGCAGCCCGGCCGGCAAGGCGGTCAAGGGCTACCGGACCACCGGCATCGCGGCGGGCGACGCGACCCCGGGCGGCGCCCGCCGCCGGGTCTCGGCCCTGACCTGACCGGCCCTGACCTGACCCGACTGGGCCTGACCCGAACCGACCGGGTCTGGTGCGACCGGGTCCGGTTCGACATGGTCCGGGCCGGCCCGGTCTGACGCGGGCCGGGCCCGGCCCTACCCGAGCGGGCCCGGTCCGGCCCGGTCTGACCCGCATCAGGCCGGGCCGGGCATCAGGCCCGGTCACTCACGGGAGCAGGGCGTCGGCGTGGGCGCCGCCCGATTCGGCCACGATCTCCTCGGCGGTCTGAGCCGGTCGCACCAGCGCGAAGGCGACCTCGTCGCCCGCGCCGTTCGCGCCGTTCGCGCCGTTCGCGCGGTTCGTGCCGCCCGTGCGGTTTGTGCGGTCCACGTGGTCCACGTGGTGCGTGGTGAAGCCGTGGACGGCCGGGCGGGGGAGCGAGTTGTACCCGTAGTGGTGGGCGAAGGCGTACGCGCCGGTGTCCAGCGCGGCCACGTAGTCGTCCTGCTCCAGCAGCGGCAGCGGGATTTCGCGGGCGAGCAGGTCGCCCGCGAAACAGGCCGGTCCCGCCACGTCCTGCATCACCGCCGGTCCTTCCTTGGGCCGCCCCTCGGCGTCGTACGCGGTGATCCTGAGCGGCCACGCGGCCGGCGTGTACACCGTGCGCGTCGCGACCTGCACGCCCGCGTGCGTCACCGCGACGGCCCGTCCGCCGGCGCTCTTGGCGTACTCCACCCGGGCGACGGTCGTGCCGTGCTTCGCCAGCAGCGACCGCCCGAACTCGGTGACCAGCCCGTACCGCCCGTCGAACAGGCCGGGCACCGTCTCCTTCAGCAGCCGCGCGTACTGCGTGTACGTCGGGCCGGCCGCGTCGGAGGTGAAGTCGACCGGCAGCCCGCCACCGATGTCGACGGTGTCGACCTGCTGCCGCCCCGCGCGCCGGTTGATCTCCTCGGCCAGCGCGTACGACTCCGCCACACCTCTCGCCATCAGGGGCAGGGCGATGCCCTGGGAGCCGGTGTGCGTGTGCAGCCGGGTCAGCCACGGCCGGTCGAGGTACGCCCGCACGACCCATTCCCACGCCCCCTCGTCGCGCAGCGCCACACCGAACTTCGAGGTCGCCGTGGCGGTGGACAGCGCCTCGATGGTGCCCCCGCCGATCTGCGGGTTCACCCGGATGCCGAGGGGGGAGCGGAGACCGGCCGACCGCGCCAGGGAGTCGGCCATCAGGGCGTCGATACGCGCCAGCTCCTGCGGATTGTCCGCGTTGACGGCGATGCCCAGCGCCAGTGCCTCCCGCAGCTCGGCCGGTGTCTTGGCGGGCGAGTCCAGCACCGTCCGCCCCGGCGGCACGCCCGCCGCCCGCGCCAGCGCCAGCTCGCCGCGACTGGCGACCTCGGCCCCGATGCCCTCCGTGTGCAGCAGCCGCAGCACCGGTACCAGCGGGGTCGCCTTCACCGCGAAGGCGTGCAGCACGGGGGTGCCGGACGGTGTCACCGCCGCGAAGGCCTCCCGCAGCTCGGCCGCCGACTCCCGGATGCCCGTGACGTCGAGCAGCGCCACCAGGGGATGGCAGGGGCCGAGCAGCCCCTGCGCCACGGCGGCCCGCACCGCCGTGTCCCGCCGGGCCGCCCGCCTTGCTCCTGCCGCCTGCCCGTCGTTCTCGCCGTGACCCGCGTCCCGTGTCCCGCCGTCGTCTCCCATTTCAGTGCCCATGTCCATGCTTATGTCCCGTGCCCGTGCCCGTACCCATGTCGGCGCCCATGCCTCCAGCCAAGCACCGTCCGGTTCCCCGCGCCGACACGGCCGCACGCATTGACTAGCTCTATTCAGGTTGCGAAGATGTGAATATCTGTAGTGAGTGCGGGAGCTCGCCACCAGGAGGCAGACCATGTCAGGACCCCGCCCGCCCGTCTCCCCCCACCGGGCCCCCACCGGGCCCGCCGCGCCGCCCCGCGGCCCCGTCCGCGCCCCGCGCGGCACGGACCTGAGCGCCCTGGGCTGGCCCCAGGAGGCCGCCCTGCGCATGCTGCAGAACAACCTCGACCCGGAGGTCGCCGAGCACCCCGACCAGCTCGTCGTCTACGGAGGTACCGGCAAGGCGGCCCGCGACTGGCGCTCCTTCGACGCCATGGTCCGCACCCTGAGGACCCTCAAGCAGGACGAGACGATGCTCGTCCAGTCCGGCCGTCCCGTCGGTGTCATGCAGACCCACGAATGGGCCCCGCGTGTCCTCATCGCCAACTCCAACCTCGTCGGCGACTGGGCCAACTGGGAGGAGTTCCGCCGCCTGGAGGCCCTCGGCCTGACCATGTACGGGCAGATGACCGCCGGCTCCTGGATCTACATCGGCACCCAGGGCATCCTCCAGGGCACCTACGAGACGTTCGCCGCCGTCGCCGCGAAGAAGTTCGGCGGCACCCTCGCCGGGACCATCACCCTGACCGCGGGACTCGGCGGCATGGGCGGCGCCCAGCCGCTCGCCGTCACCATGAACGACGGCGTCGCGATCTGCGTCGACTGCGACCCGCGCGCCATCGACCGCCGCATCGAGCACCGCTACCTGGACGTCCGGGCCGACTCCCTCGACCACGCCCTCCGCCTGGCCACCGAGGCCCGTGACGCCCGCCGCCCGCTGTCCATCGGCGTCCTCGGCAACGCCGCCGACGTGGTCCCGCGGCTGCTCGCGAGGGGTGTCCCCGTCGACATCGTCACGGACCAGACCTCCGCCCACGACCCGCTGGCCTACCTGCCCGCCACCATCGCCTTCGAGGACATGGCCGACGCCGCCGCCAAGGACCCGGCCGGTTTCACCGCCCGCGCCCGGGAGTCCATGGCCCGGCACGTCGAGGCGATGGTCGGCTTCATGGACGCCGGGGCCGAGGTCTTCGACTACGGCAACTCCCTCCGCGGCGAGGCCCGACTCGCCGGATACGAACGGGCCTTCGCCTTCCCCGGCTTCGTGCCCGCGTACATCCGCCCGCTGTTCTGCGAGGGCAGGGGCCCCTTCCGCTGGGCCGCCCTGTCCGGCGACCCCGCCGACATCGCGAAGACCGACCGGGCCGTCCTCGACCTCTTTCCCGAGGCCGAGTCCCCGCAGAACGCGTCCCTCGCCCGCTGGATGCGCCTGGCCGGGGAACGGGTCCGCTTCCAGGGCCTGCCCGCGCGCATCTGCTGGCTCGGATACGGCGAGCGGGACAAGGCCGGTGAGCGGTTCAACGACATGGTCGCCTCCGGGGAACTGTCGGCCCCCGTCGTCATCGGCCGCGACCACCTCGACTGCGGCTCCGTGGCCTCCCCGTACCGCGAGACCGAGGGCATGCTCGACGGGTCCGACGCGATCGCCGACTGGCCGCTGCTCAACGCCATGGTGAACGTGGCGTCCGGGGCCTCCTGGGTGTCCGTCCACCACGGCGGCGGCGTCGGCATGGGCCGCTCCCTGCACGCGGGCCAGGTGACGGTCGCCGACGGCACCAGGCTCGCCGGCGAGAAGATCCGGCGGGTCCTGACCAACGACCCCGGGATGGGCGTCATCCGCCACGTGGACGCCGGTTACGACCGCGCGGACTCGGTCGCGTCGGAGCGGGGCGTACGGGTACCGATGCGTGAGGGGCCTGAGGCGTCCGAGAAGTATGAAGGGCGCGGGGGTCGCGAGGGTGAGGACGCGTGACCGGGCCCTCCACACCCCCCACCTTCCAGGCGATGTGGCGTGACCTGCTCCCTCTTGGCCGCCACCCCCACTCCGGCGGCTACCGGCGTTATGCCTGGACCGGCGCCGACGCCGAATGCCGGGCCTGGTTCGCCGCGCAGGCCGGACTGCGGGGACTGCGGCTCGATGTGGACCGGAACGGCAACCAGTGGGCCTGGCTCGGGGACCCCGCCGACGGGGACGCCGTCGTCACCGGGTCCCATCTGGACTCCGTGCCGGACGGCGGAGCATTCGACGGCCCCCTCGGAGTGGTCTCCGCCTTCGCCGCCCTCGACGAACTGCGTCGTAGAGGAACGCCGTTCAGCCGCCCCCTCGGCATCGTCAACTTCGGTGACGAGGAGGGCGCCCGCTTCGGGCTCGCCTGCGTCGGATCGCGGCTCACCGCCGGCCGGCTCACCCGCGACCGGGCGCACCGCCTCACCGACGGCGACGGGATCACCCTGCCCCGGGCGATGGAGGCCGCCGGATACGACCCCGACGCCATCGGCGCCGACCCCGAACGGCTCGCCCGCATCGGCGCCTTCGTCGAACTGCACGTCGAACAGGGCCGTGCCCTCGACCTGTCCGGCGACCGGGTCGGCATCGCCAGTGCCATCTGGCCGCACGGCCGCTGGCGGTTCGACTTCCGCGGCGAGGCCAACCACGCGGGCACCACCCGTCTCGCCGACCGCCGCGACCCCATGCTGCCGTATGCCGAGACCGTCCTCGCCGCACGCCGCGAGGCCGAACTCGCCGGTGCCGTCGCCACCTTCGGCAAGATCGCCGTCGAGCCGAACGGCGTCAACGCCGTCCCCTCCCTGGTGCGCGGCTGGCTCGACTCCCGCGCCGCCGACCAGACGAGCCTGGACACCGTGGTCGCCGGGGTGGAGAAGGCGGCCCGCGACCACGCCACCGCCCACGGCGTGGACCTGGACGTGGTCCGCGAGTCCCGCACACCCGTCGTCGACTTCGACCACGCCCTGCGCGACGAACTCGCCCGCATCCTGCGCCGGGACAGAGACCACAGCCCGGCCCCGGGCCGGATCCCCGTCCTCGGCACGGGGGCCGGACACGACGCCGGGATCCTCTCCGCGAGCATTCCGACCGCCATGCTGTTCGTGCGCAACCCCACGGGCGTCTCGCACTCCCCGGCCGAGTACGCGGCCGAGGACGACTGCCTGGCCGGGGTGGCCGCACTCGCCGACGTACTGGAGGGACTGGTGGACAGGTGACACAGGACAGCGGCACCACGGCAGGCGCAACGACCGGCCGGGCCACCACAGCCCCCACGACCACCGTGCCCACCGTGCCCCCAGGGCGGACGTTCTGGCTGGAGCACGCCTGGCTCGGCGACCGGGTCGAGCCAGGCGTGACCGTGGCCGTCGGTGTCCGTGGTGACGGCGGTGGTGACGGCCGCATCACCGCCGCCCCCCCCGCCGTCACCGCCCCGCCCCCCGGGGCGGAGATCCTGCGCGGGCTGACCCTCCCCGGGCTGGCCAACGCCCACTCGCACGCCTTTCACCGCGCACTGCGCGGCACCGTCCAGGTCGGTACCGGCACCTTCTGGACCTGGCGCGAGGTGATGTACTCGGTCGCCGACCGGCTGACCCCCGAGACCTACCACCGGCTGGCCCGCGCCGTGTACGCGGAGATGGCCCTCGCCGGCATCACCGCCGTCGGCGAGTTCCACTACCTGCACCACGCCCCCGGCGGCACCCCCTACGCCGACCCCAACGCCATGGGGGAGGCGCTCATCGCGGCCGCCGCCGAGGCCGGTGTCCGCATCACCCTCCTCGACACCGCCTACCTGTCCGCCGGCTTCGGCGAGCCGCCCACTGTCCACCAGCGCCGCTTCTCCGACGGCACCGCCGAGGCCTGGGCCGAACGCTGTTCAGTTCTCAAGGAACGGGATCACGCGCGGATCGGTGCCGCCATCCACTCCGTACGAGCCGTGCCCGCCCGGGAGCTGGAGACCGTGGCACGCTGGGCGGAGGAGCGGCGGGCCCCGCTGCATGTGCATCTGTCGGAGCAGACCGCCGAGAACGAGGCATGCCAGGAGGCGCACGGCCGCACCCCGACCCGCCTTCTCGCCGACCACGGCGTGCTCGGACCGCGCACCACCGGCATCCACAACACGCACCTCACCGGCCAGGACATCGCGCTCATCGGCGGCAGCGGCACCGGCACCTGCATGTGCCCCACCACGGAACGCGACCTGGCCGACGGCATCGGCCCCGCGGCCGCCCTCCAGCGCCGGGGCTCCCCGCTCTCCCTCGGCTCGGACAGCCACGCTGTCATCGACCTGCTGGAGGAGGCCCGAGCCCTGGAGCTGAACGAGCGCCTGCGCACCCGCACCCGCGGCCACTGGACGGCGAACGCACTGCTGCGGGCAGCCACCGCCGACGGCCACACCGCCCTCGGCTGGGACCGGGCGGGCACCATCGAACCCGGCGCCCTCGCCGACCTGACCACCCTCACCCTGGAGTCGGTCAGAACAGCGGGGCCACCGCCCCGGCTCGGCGCCGAGACCGCCGTATTCGCCGCGACGGCGGCCGACGTACGGCACACGATCGTGGCGGGGCGGCACGTCGTACGCGACGGGGCGCACACCCTCGTGCCCGATGTGCCGCACGCCCTCGCGCGCGCCGTCGAGGCACTGAGGACCTGAACGCCGACCGCCACAGCACCGAGCGCCCGGGAACCGACCGCCAAAACCCCGCACCCGCACCCGCACCCGCACCCGCACCCGCACCCGGCCACGCCACCCACGAGGACGCCATGAGCAGCACCGCCATCGTCAACATCGCCACGCTGGTCACCAACGATCCCTCCCTCGGTGACTCATCTCCCCTCGGGCAGGTCCGGGACGCGGCCGTCGTCATCGACGGCGACCGCGTCGTGTGGACCGGTGAATCAAGCAAAGCACCCGCCACTGACAATCGGGTCGACGCCGCAGGCCGGACGGTGATCCCGGGCTTCGTCGACTCGCACTCCCACCTGGTCTTCGCGGGCGACCGCACCGACGAGTTCAATGCCCGGATGTCCGGTCGCCCCTACAGCGCGGGCGGCATCCGCACCACCGTCGCCGCCACCCGGGCCGCGAGCGACGCGGAACTCGAGGCGAACCTGACCCGTTTCCTCACCGAGGCACTGCGCCAGGGCACCACGACCATCGAAACCAAGTCCGGCTACGGCCTGACCCCCGAGGACGAGGCCCGCGCCCTGCGGCTGGCCGCCCACCACACCGACGAGGTCACCTACCTCGGCGCCCACGTCCTTGCCCCCGAGTACGCCGACGACCCGGCCGGCTACGTGGACCTGGTCACCGGAAAGATGCTGGACGCGTGCGCGCCGCACGCCCGCTGGATCGACGTCTTCTGCGAGAAGGGCGCCTTCGACGGCGACCAGGCGCGCGCCGTCCTCACCGCGGGCCGGGCGAAGGGCCTGCACCCGCGCATCCACGCCAACCAGCTCACCCACGGCCCCGGCGTGCAGCTCGCCGTCGAACTCGACGCGGCCAGCGCCGACCACTGCACGCACCTCACCGACGCCGACGTGGACGCCCTCGCCCACAGCCGTACGGTCGCGACCCTGCTGCCGGGCGCCGAGTTCTCCACCCGGGCCGTCTGGCCGGACGCCCGCAGACTGCTCGACGCGGGCGTCACCGTCGCGCTGTCCACAGACTGCAACCCGGGGTCGTCCTTCACGTCCTCGGTGCCGTTCTGCGTCGCGCTCGCCGTGCGGGACATGGGCATGACGCCCGACGAGGCCCTCTGGTCGGCCACCGCGGGCGGTGCGGCCGCCCTGCGCCGCACCGACATCGGCCGGCTCACCCCCGGGGCCCGCGCCGACCTCGTCCTCCTCGACGCCCCGAGCCACGTCCACCTGGCCTACCGCCCCGGCGTCCCCCTGGTCACGGGCGTATGGCGGCGCGGTGCCCGTGTGCTCTGACCAGCGGGATCAGGCCCCGGCACGCCACCGCTGATCCGTCCGCCCCGCCTCCCTGCCCAGGGACACCGAACCGTCCCCGGCCGCCGTCACCGCATGGTCCGGCGCGATGGCCGGGCGGATCACTCCACGGGCGTCGACGGCGAAGCGCAGATTCTGTCCGTTGCGCCCGTCCACCGAGTCGCACTCCCAGATGCCGACGCCCCGGCTCACCGCGCCACGGCTGTCCAGGCAGTAGTCGGAGTCGGCGTAGGACTGCAGCAGACCGCGCTCCGCGTCGACCCGCCACCGCTGGGAGCGGGAGGAGTCGCAGGCTGCCGTGACGACGTCCGTGCGGTTCTCCAGGTCGCCGTCGATGTCCAGGCACAGGCCCGACGCCAGATTCACCACCTGCGCGTACGCGCCGCCCGGCGGATACGCGGGCGTGGGGGACGGCATGGGGCGTGGAGGGTGGGAAGGGCTGGGATTCGAAGTCTTCGAAGGGGACGGTGAGGGGGACCGCGTCGCGGACGCGGTGGGGGGCGGCGAGGGCGTGGCCGTCACGGTCACCGGCGGCGGGACCGCCACGGTGGGGACCGATTCCGAGGTGTGCTCGGCCGGCGTGCCGGCCGGTGACCACAGCAGGAGCAGCAGCGGCACCACGGCAACGCCGAGTGCCGTCGAGGCCAGCACCAGGCGCCGGGACACCGGCCACGTCCCGACCGCGCTACCGGCGCCGGCGGACGGCCCGGCCGGTGTCGGCACGGGTGCGGTGTACGCCGTGCCCGCCCACGGCAGCAGCCCCTCGGCCAGGGCGGTGCGCGGCTGGTCCCGCAGGGCGCACAGTTCCTCGTACGCCGCGGTGCAGTGCCCGCAGTGGGCCATGTGGGTGTGCAGGTCGGCGCTGTCGCGGGGGCCGTCGGGCCGTACCGACTCCTCGATGAGCCGGCGGAAGTCGGCGCACCGGGGGTCGTCCGAGGCGGCCAGCCGGGCCCGCAGACAGGCCTGGCCCAGCGACTGCAGTGCGGACCGGGTGCCGTAGGCCACGTCCTGACGGGTGAGGCCGAGAAGCGTCGCCGTACGGTCCGCGGGCTCCTGGTCCACGATCCCGTACCAGATGAGACCCTGCGCCCGGTACGGCAGCGTCCGGAACGCGGCGAGCATGGACGGGACCGGGCCGTCGGGGCCGGACGAACTCAGCACGAGGTGCAGTCCGGTGTCCAGCCCGCCGGCCCGCCCGTCGGTGGCCCAGGTCGCTGCCACCCGGAAGGTCAGCAGCAGGATTCGGTGGCGCAGGGGGCCGCCGGGATCAGTGCCGCGGGCGGTCTCGCGGGCGGCGTGGGTGAATGCCTGCGCGGCGAGTTGACGCGCGCTGGAATCGCCCGTGGTGCACCGGCGGGCGTAGGCGAGCGCGGACGGGCCGTGCCGGGCGCGGAGTTCCTGAAGTGCCGCGTACGCGGCCGAGGTGTCGGCGCGCAGCATCTCGGTCAGCCGGATGTCGGACGCATCCGTGTGCTGCGCACCTGGGTGTCCGCCGCCGACCCCGTCGTCGTTGACGGTTCCGTCGCCCCGAGCCATGCACCGCCTCCTAGGGTCTTTCGTTGGGGTCAGGCCGCATCAGGGAGCGAGGTGCGGTGCCGGGGCCCATGAGCCCGGCGTGATCCCAACGACAGGCCTTCACCCCTGGCCGTCGGACCCGTCTCCTGACATACCAGCCGGTCTGGGCGTGCCCATAGTGAGGGAAGAAGGCCCGCAGGGAAAGGGGTGACCGTGGGTAATGCGGCGCGCCCCGCGCTCGGCCGGTGCCCGGGGCCCAGGAAGGGCATCCGGCGTCGGCGGAGTGCGGGGCGCGACGTGCGAGGCGCTGAGTGCGGGCCGTCAGGGGGAGCGGAGTGAAGGGCGCAGGACGAGGCCGCCCGTCATTCCTCGAGGGTCAACCCCTTGCGCAGCCGGACCAGCGTGCGTGACAGCAGTCGTGACACGTGCATCTGCGAAATGCCCAGTTCCTCGCCGATCTCCGACTGGGTCATGCCGGCCACGAAGCGCAGCGAGAGGATCTTCCGGTCGCGCGGCAGCAGTTCGGCGATCAGCGGCTTCAGCGACTCGACGTACTCGATGCCTTCGAGGCCGTGGTCCTCGTAACCGATCCGGTCCGACAGTGCGCCCTCGGCGTCGTCCCCCTCCGGCTGGGCGTCGAGCGAGGAAGCGGTGTAGGCGTTCGACGCCGCCATGCCCTCGACGACCTCGTCGCTGGAGATGCCCAGACGCTCGGCCAGTTCGCCCACCGTCGGGGACCGGTCGAGCTGCTGGGCCAGTTCGTCACCCGCCTTGGCCAGGTCGAGCCGCAGCTCCTGCAGTCGGCGCGGTACGCGCACGGACCACGAGGTGTCACGGAAGAAGCGCTTGACCTCACCGATGATGGTCGGCATCGCGAAGGTGGGGAACTCCACGCCGCGCGAAAGCTCGAAGCGGTCGATCGCCTTGATCAGACCGATGGTGCCGACCTGGATGATGTCCTCCATCGGCTCGCTGCGCGAGCGGAAGCGGGAGGCGGCGAACTTGACCAGGGCCAGGTTCAGTTCGACGAGCGTGTTGCGTACGTACGCATACGCGTGGGTGCCTTCCTCCAGCGACTCCAGCCGCTCGAAGAGGGTCTTGGACAGGGCCCGTGCGTCGACCGGGCCCACCTCGTCAAAAGGGGGGATCTCCGGGAGCCCGGCGAGTAGATCGTCGTCCGGGACGACACCCGCATCGTCCTGCTCGATGGGAGCCAGATGTTCCGGAGGGAGTGTCGACGTCGCTTTCTGGGTACGCGATGCGTCGAGCCGGGGTGACATGATGTCCTCCATCGTTCTCGGCGTATGGCTGCCGATGCCGTTTCGTGCACTGCGGTGTGCGGCGCCTCCAAAGCCGGCCGTGTCGAGTGCGTGTCCCTCCTAGCCCTACCCGTTTTCGCAAGCCCACCGCAAGTGAGTTCCGTTGGCATATGTCCATTTACTACTGATTGTTCGGCTGTCGGGGCGTGCTCGGAAGGCGTAATATTCGACAGCGTCAGCAGTAGTCACGACTGGTGGGAGAGAGAGACGGCATGGACCGCGGGACGGTCGGCAGCGCACAGTCGGGCCGGCTTCTGGTCGAGGTGCGAGAAGAGGGCCCCAGTGCCGTCGTGACTCCGGCGGGTGAGTTGGATCACCACACCGCCGACCTGTTGCGTGAGCCACTGGAGAACTGCCTCGCCAAGGGATTCAAGCGGCTTGTCATCGACTGCTCCGGCCTGGAGTTCTGCGACTCCACCGGACTCAATGTGCTGCTCGGCGCCAGGCTGAAGGCCGACGCCGCCGGGGGCGGGGTGCATCTCGCGGGAATGCAGCCCGTGGTCGCGCGCGTGTTCGAGATCACGGGGGCGGAAGCGGTATTCACCCTCCACGACAGCCTCGAGGCGGCTCTGGCCGACGATTCCGGATGACCGTGCGGGCAGGCCGGTACTACCCTGCGGCGGGTCCGTGGGCGGGCGTTCTCCTTCCGGTGTGTCGAGCGATGTGTCACCCCGCGGTTCTTTCCGCGGGCCCTCTTCCGAGCCGCTCCCGGAGCGTTGCGCCTTTCTTGTGCGAACGCGGGGGTGTTGCCTCGGCCGCCTCGGGCAGGAGACAAGCTGAACGGGTCCGCTGTCATGGTCGAGGGGACGCCGAGAACCGGACGACCCCGCACGGCGTGACTGAGTGAGTACGGATTTTTTGAAATGGTGAACTGGTGAATCGGTGAGGTGAGGCGCTGATGAGCACCACCCGGCCCTACTTGCCGGGCGACCGCGGTCCGGAGTCCGGCGGCGTGTCCGGGGGCGGCGCGCCGACGGCGAGCGCACCCGAGGGGGACGTGGCCGCGCCGCCGTCCGGGGCGCAGGCCGCAGCGGCGTCCATGCCGACGGGGTCGCCGGAGGCGTCGGGGCCCTCGGGTTCGCCGGGAGGGCGTCAGGTCCGTCGGCTGAGCTTCGAGGGCCAAAGCGGCGTCGTTCCCCTCGCCCGTGATTTCACCCGCCAGGCGTTGCAGGCGTGGGGCTGGCTGCCCGCCGCCACCGCCGACCGGAGGGCCGCCGCCGAGGACGTCCTGCTCGTCGTGTCCGAACTGGTCACCAACGCCTGCCTGCACGCCGAGGGGCCGGACCAGTTGGGCATCGTCTGCGACAGCAAAGTGATCCGGCTCGAGGTCACCGACCGGGGCGCCGGCCAGCCGGCACCGCGTACCCCGCACCGGGCGGGCCGGCCCGGCGGGCACGGCATGTTCATCGTCCAGCGGCTCTGCCTGGACTGGGGCGTCGTACGTGCCCCGGGCATCGCGGGCAAGACCGTGTGGGCGGAACTCGGGACGCCCGCCTGACCGGCGGAGCCTTTGCCTTCCACGACTCCACTTGCCGCGTACCCACCGCGTACCCACCGCACGTGCACCGGATCGTCATGGATCCGGTGCGCACCGTGTCTTCCTTCCTCATACACCCGCGTACCCTGACGTCACATCAGATCTGATGTGACGTCAGGAAATGTGCTGTCGGCAACACCGGTACGTCCTCCGTGGAGAACCGTTCCCCGTGAACACGGCGAGCCCGCCCGCGTCCGCCGCGAGAACGCCCGGAGGGCCCCGCATCCGCGTACGTGCTGCTGTACGTACGGGTGCGGGGCCCTCCGGTTCGTGAGTGTGACCGCGGCGGCGAGCCGACCGGGTCACGGCCGCACGGCGTCATGCCGCACGGCGTCATGCGCACGGTGTCAGCGGATGCCGCCCATCAGTTCCTTGACCTTGCTGCGGTACATCCACACCGCGACACCGGCGACCACCGCGAGGGTGGCCTCCAACGCGACGACGCCCGACCCGTTCAGGTCGACACCGGCGAGGGAGAGCAGGCCGGTCGTGGCGTCACCGGCGGTGACGGCCAGGAACCAGACGCCCATCATCTGCGAGGCGTACTTCGCGGGCGCCATCTTCGTGGTCACCGACAGGCCGACCGGGGAGAGCAGCAGCTCACCGACGGTCTGCACGAAGTAGATCGCCACCAGCCAGGCCGCCGCCGCCTTGTGGCCGCCCTCGGCGATGGACAGCGGGGCGAGGAACAGGAAGAAGGACGCGCCGACCAGCACCAGACCGGAGCCGAACTTCACGATCGTGCTGGGCTCCTTGCCGCGCCGGTTCAGCGCCAGCCAGAACCAGGCGAAGACCGGGGCCAGCGCCATGATCAGGATCGGGTTGACCGACTGGTACCAGGAGACCGGGAACTCCCAGCCGAAGACGCTGTTGTCGGCCGACGCGTCGGCGAAGATCGACAGGGTCGAGCCGCCCTGGTCGTAGATCATCCAGAACACGGCCGCGGCCACGAAGAACCAGATGTACGCGGACATCTTCGACTGCTCGGTCTGGTCCAGGTCACGGTCGCGCTTGATCCGCACCAGCACCAGCACAGGAATGATCAGGCCGAGCAGCGTCAGCGGGACCAGGATCCAGTTCAGCGTGTAGTGGCCCGAGAAACCGACGACGGCGTACGCGACGACGGCGATGCCGGCCCAGAAGGCGGACTTGCGCAGCGTGGCGGACTTCTCGGCGGCGGCCAGCGGCTTGGGTACGACGCTGGACTGCGGGGAGAGGTGACGGCTGCCCAGCAGGAACTGGATCAGGCCGAGCCCCATGCCGACCGCGGCGAGCGCGAAGCCGAAGTGCCAGCCGACGTTCTCGCCGACGGTGCCGATGATCAGCGGTGCGGCGAAGGCGCCGAGGTTGATGCCCATGTAGAAGACGGTGAAGCCGCCGTCGCGACGCGGGTCGTCCGGACCGTCGTACAACTGGCCGACCATCGTGGAGATGTTGGCCTTCAGGAGGCCGGAGCCGATCGCGACCAGACCGAGACCGGCGTAGAAGGTGCCGGCGGACGGCAGGGCCAGCGTCAGATGGCCGAGCATGATGACCACGGCGGCGACGGCGACGGTCTTGCGCGGGCCAAGCACCCGGTCGGCGAACCAGCCGCCCGGCATCGTGAGCAGGTACACCAGCGACAGGTACACCGAGTAGATGGCCGTCGCGGTACCGGCGTTCATGGCCATGCCGCCCGGGGCGACGAGGTACAGCGGGAGCAGGGCCCTCATGCCGTAGTAGGAGAACCGCTCCCACATCTCGGTCATGAAGAGAGTGGCCAGTCCGCGGGGGTGGCCGAAGAAGGTCTTCTCGGAACCGGGGGTGCCCGGTGAGACCGAGTCCTTCGTCAGGCTGGACGCCATGGTCGTTCCTTGCTGGTCGGGACGCGTCGCGTGAGTGTGTACGCGCCCGGTGGGGGGCTGGCCGGCACCGGCGGGTTCTGTCGTCCACCCCCACGCCCCTGGGAGTCCGCTCCGATCACGGAGCGGCGGACGGCGACCACCGGGATCCACGCCTCTACGCGCGTCTATGTGCGGAGAGGCCCGGCCACAGGTCATTCCTTACGGGGTCGGCGGGGACCAGCCAGGACAGGCTGGCGGGAAGCCGGCCCGCACACGAAAGAGACCTTCGGCGTCAACTGCGCCAAAGGCCCCCGTGGTGCAACAGGCGTTGGTTCACCATACGGCAGGACAGTGCCCGATATGGAAGGACTTGAGACGGGGATCACAGGCTTCGGGGGAACCGCGATCACCCAATCGAAGGTTCTCTCCAGGGTCGCGCCCCCCACCCCCAGGCGCGGCCCACGGGCCCCGGACGTGAGAATCCTGTGTGCGCCGGGTAAGAACCGACGCCGGTGATCACACCCCGGGCCGTGTCGGCGCGGGACTACCATCAGTCCATGACCCGTGTACTGCTCGCCGAGGACGACGCGTCCATCTCGGAGCCGCTGGCCCGCGCCCTGCGCCGGGAGGGCTACGAGGTGGAGGTGCGTGAGGACGGACCCAGCGCGCTCGACGCAGGCCTGCAGGGCGGCATCGACCTGGTGGTGCTGGACCTCGGACTGCCGGGCATGGACGGCCTGGAGGTCGCCCGTCGGCTGCGTTCCGACGGCCACACGGTGCCGATCCTGATTCTTACCGCGCGTGCCGACGAGGTCGACACCGTCGTCGGTCTGGACGCCGGCGCCGACGACTACGTCACCAAGCCGTTCCGGCTCGCCGAACTGCTCGCCCGGGTACGGGCCCTGCTGCGGCGCGGCGCCACCGAACCGCAGCAGCCGCCCGCGACGCACGGGGTGCGCATCGACGTCGAGTCGCACCGGGCATGGATGGGCGAGGAGGAACTCCAGCTCACCGCCAAGGAGTTCGACCTGCTGCGGGTCCTGGTGCGCGACGCGGGCCGGGTCGTCACCCGCGACCAGCTGATGCGCGAGGTCTGGGACACCACCTGGTGGTCGTCCACCAAGACCCTCGACATGCACATCTCCTGGCTGCGCAAGAAGCTCGGCGACGACGCGGCCAACCCCCGCTACATCGCGACCGTACGAGGCGTGGGGTTCCGCTTCGAGAAGAGCTGACCCCCCACCCCGTACGTCGTGATTCCGGTTCGGATATGAGGACATGCGCCGCCGACTGATCCAGTCCACGCTCGCCGTCGTACTCGTCGTGATCGCCGTGTTCGGCGTGTCCCTGGTGCTCGTGGAGACCCGTACGATCACCGAAAGCGCCAGGGAGCGGGTCGAGTCCGAGGCGGTACGGCTCGCCAGCATCGTCGACAGCAGGCTGCTCGTCGAGGAGAAGGTCACCGCCGAGGTCCTCAGGGGCCAGGTCACCGAGGACCGCTACGTCGTCGTACGCCTGCCCGGCAGGGCGCCCATCGAGATCGGCGACAAGCCGGAGGGCGACGTCATCAGCGCCTCGGCGCCCGGCGAGGAGGGCGAGACGGTCACCGTCCAGGAGCCGCGCTCCTCGGTGACCCGGGAGGTCGGCCGCACCCTGCTGATCATCGGACTGGTGGCGCTGCTGGCGGTGATCGCGGCGGTGCTGCTGGCTGTGCGCCAGGCCAACCGGCTCGCCTCGCCGCTGACCGACCTCGCGGAGACCGCCGAGCGCCTCGGCTCGGGGGACCCGCGCCCCCGCCACCGGCGCTACGGCGTTCCCGAGCTGGACCGGGTCGCCGACGTGCTGGACTCCTCCGCCGAGCGCATCGGCCGCATGCTGACCGCCGAACGGCGGCTCGCCGCCGACGCCTCCCACCAGCTGCGCACCCCGCTCACCGCGCTGTCCATGCGGCTGGAGGAGATCACCCTCACCGACGACCCCGAGACGGTGAAGGAGGAGGCGACGATCGCGCTGGCGCAGGTGGAGCGCCTGACGGACGTGGTGCAGCGGCTGCTGACCAACTCCCGCGACCCACAGACCGGTTCGGCCGTCACCTTCGACCTCGACGAGGTGATCCAGCAGCAGCTCGCGGAGTGGCGCCCCGCCTACCGCAGCGCCGGCCGCGCGATCGTCACCTCCGGCAAGCGGCATCTGCGGGCCGTCGGCACGCCGGGCGCGGTCGCCCAGGTGCTGGCCGCGCTGATCGAGAACTCGCTCATGCACGGGGGCGGTACGGTCGCCCTGCGTACCCGGGTCACCGGGAACCAGGTCGTCATCGAGGTCACGGACGAGGGCCCCGGAGTCCCCACCGACCTGGGCGCCCGCATCTTCGAGCGCGCGATCAGCGGCCACAACTCCACCGGCATCGGCCTCGCGGTCGCCCGCGACCTCGCCGAGGCGGACGGTGGCCGGCTGGAGATGCTCCAGGCCAAGCCCGCGGTCTTCGGCCTGTTCCTGTCCCGCACTCCGCCGCAGAAATCCCGGGACGACAACCGCCAAACGGTGCGGTGAACGGTGCGGTGAACAGGGAGGACGAGGGCGTACGTGCCGGTGCCGGCCCAGGCCCGGGACCCGGTGCCTACGGCACGCGCTGCGGGGAGGGCGACCCCGCGGGCCCGTGCCCGCCCTCCGCGACGGGACCCGCCGCCGGTGCTCCCGCCGCCGCTGCTCCCGCCACCGGTGCCGCGGCCCCCGGCAGCGCGCGGAACACCCACGTGCGGTAGGACCAGAACCGGAACAGGGTGGCGACCCCGATGCCGAGGAACTTGAAGATGTTGCTCTGCAGCGGGCTGTCCCAGCCGAACCCGTAGGTCGCCGCGTACAGCAGGCCGTTCTCGATCACCAGGCCGACCGCGCTGAACAGCAGGAACAGCGACATTTCCTTGGTGCGCCCGGACTTTTCGCGGTCCCGGTACGTGAAGTAGCGGAAGCCCAGGTAGTTGAAGACGATCGCGACGACGGTCGCGATGACGCTCGCCCGCACCACCTGGAGATCGGTCACCTGCCGGACCAGGTTGAACACGAGGAGATTGACCAACAGCCCCGCCCCGCCGACCGCGCCGAACTTCACGGCTTCACGGACGAGCCGGTCGAGGCGCTGCCGCATGGAGCCGCGCGGGGCCGGGGCGCCCGTCGAAGGCCCCGAGGAACCGCGTCCCATGGTCGTGCCGGCCCCCGTCCGTGGAGTGGCGTCGAGGTAGCGCCGAGGTGGCGTCAACCAGACCATGCTAACCATCCGTCCGCGCGATCTTCCTGCGGATGGACGCCTGGGGTCTTTCGAGAGGCCCTGGGCCGCGGACCCGTCCGGGAACGGCCGCGGACCCGTCCGGGAACGGCCGCGGACAGGCCGGGAACGGCCGTGGAATCGGCCACCATGGCTCGACCGATACCCTGGGGGAGTGACGTTCCCGGTAGTCGGTATGGTCGGCGGGGGCCAGCTCGCTCGTATGACACACGAGGCGGGCATCCCGCTCGGCATCAGATTCAAGCTCCTCAGTGACACTCCGCAGGATTCCGCGGCGCAGGTCGTCGGTGATGTCGTCGTCGGCGACTACCGCGACCTGGACACGCTGCGCGCGTTCGCCCGCGGCTGCGACGTGATCACCTTCGACCACGAGCATGTGCCCACCGAGCACCTCCGGGCCCTGGAGGCGGACGGCATCCTCGTCCGCCCCGGCCTCGAGGCGCTGGTGCACGCCCAGGACAAGGGCGTGATGCGCGCCCGGCTCGACGCGATCGGCGTGCCCTGTCCGCGGCACCGCATCGTCACGGACCCTGCGGACGTGGCCGCCTTCGCGGCCGAGGGCGAGGGCTTCCCGGTCGTCCTCAAGACCGTCCGCGGCGGCTACGACGGCAAGGGCGTGTGGGTCGTCGACTCCGTCAGGGAGGCCGCCGAACCGTTCCGGGCCGGGGTCCCGGTGCTCGCCGAGGAGAAGGTCGACTTCGTGCGCGAGCTGGCCGCCAACGTGGTCCGCTCCCCGCACGGCCAGGCCGTCGCCTACCCGGTCGTCGAATCGCGGCAGGTGAACGGCGTCTGCGACACGGTCATCGCACCCGCGCCCGGCCTCGACGAGGGCCTCGCCCTGCGCGCGGAGGAGATGGCGCTCAGCATCGCCAAGGAACTCGGCGTCGTCGGCCATCTCGCCGTGGAGCTGTTCCAGACCCGCGACGGCCGCATCCTCGTCAACGAGCTCGCCATGCGCCCGCACAACTCCGGCCACTGGACCATGGACGGCGCGATCACGTCGCAGTTCGCCAACCACGTCCGCGCCGTCCTCGACCTCCCGCTCGGCGACCCGCGCCCGCGCGCCCCGTGGACGGTGATGGTCAACGTCCTGGGCGGCGACTACCCCGACATGTACTCCGCGTACCTGCACTGCATGGCCCGCGACCCCCAGCTGAAGATCCACATGTACGGCAAGGACGTGAAGCCCGGCCGCAAGGTCGGTCACGTCAACACCTACGGCGACGACCTGGACGACGTGCTGGAACGCGCCCGTCACGCAGCCGGCTACCTGAGAGGCACGATCACCGAATGAGCCCCAGCCCCGTAGTCGGCATCGTCATGGGATCGGACTCCGACTGGCCCGTCATGGAGGCCGCGGCCCAGGCCCTCGGCGAGTTCGAGATCGACCACGAGGTCGACGTCGTCTCCGCGCACCGCATGCCCCGCGAGATGATCGCGTACGGCGAGCAGGCCGCGGACCGCGGGCTGAAGGTGATCATCGCGGGTGCGGGCGGTGCCGCCCATCTGCCCGGCATGCTCGCCTCGGTCACCCCGCTGCCCGTCATCGGCGTCCCCGTGCCGCTGAAGCACCTCGACGGCATGGACAGCCTGCTCTCCATCGTGCAGATGCCGGCCGGTGTCCCGGTCGCCACCGTCTCGGTGGCCGGCGCCCGCAACGCGGGCCTGCTGGCGGTCCGCATGCTTGCCGCCCACGACGACGAACTCCTCGGCCGGATGCGGGAGTTCCAGCAGGAGCTGAACGACCGGGCCACGGAGAAGGGCAAGCGCCTGCGCGCCAGGGCCGAAGGCTCCGGCAATGGCTTCGGTTTCGGGAAGTGAGCCCCATGACGTCTCACGACGAAGCCCGTGCGCTGCTGGCCGAGTTCCCCGTCGTCGACGGGCACAACGACCTGCCCTGGGCTTTGCGCGAACAGGTCCGCTACGACCTCGGCGCCCGGGACATCGCCGACGACCAGTCCGCCCACCTGCACACCGACATCCCGCGGCTGCGCGCGGGCGGCGTCGGCGCGCAGTTCTGGTCGGTGTACGTCCGCGCGGACCTGCCCGACGCGGTGCCGGCCACCCTCGAACAGATCGACTGCGTACGGCAGTTGCTGGCCCGCCACCCCGGGGACCTGGCGCCCGCGCTGACCGCCGCCGACATGGAGGCGGCGCGCGAACAGGGCCGTATCGCCTCCCTGATGGGGGCGGAGGGCGGCCACTCCATCGCCAACTCCCTCGGTACCCTGCGCGGGTTGTACGAACTCGGCGTGCGCTACCTGACCCTCACCCACAACTACAACGTGGCCTGGGCGGACTCGGCGACGGACGAGCCCGGCGTGGGCGGCCTGTCGGCGTTCGGCCGTGAGGTGGTCCGGGAGATGAACCGGCTCGGCATGCTGGTCGACCTCTCGCACGTCGCCGCCACGACGATGCGGGACGCGCTGGACACCACGTCGGCGCCGGTGATCTTCTCCCACTCCTCGGCCCGGGCGGTCTGCGACCACCCGCGCAACATCCCGGACGACGTGCTGGAGCGGCTGCCCGCCAACGGCGGCGTCGCGATGGTGACGTTCGTACCGAAGTTCGTGCTCCAGGCGGCCGTCGACTGGACGAACGAGGCCGACGACAACATGCGCGCCCACGGTTTCCACCACCTGGACACCACCGCGGAGGCGATGAAGGTGCACGCCGCCTTCGAGGAGGCCCACCCGCGCCCGGTCGCCACCGTGTCCACGGTGGCCGACCACCTGGACCACATGCGCGAGGTGGCCGGCGTCGACCACCTCGGCATCGGCGGCGACTACGACGGCACCGCCTTCACCCCCGACGGCCTGCGCGACGTCTCCGGCTACCCGAACCTCATCGCCGAGCTGCACGACCGCGGCTGGTCCAGGACCGACCTGGCCAAGCTGACCTGGCAGAACGCGGTACGGGTGCTGGGCGCCGCCGAGGACACCGCCCGCGAACTCCGGGCGACCACCGCCCCGTCGAACGCGACCCTGGAGTCCCTCGACGGCTGAGGCCGCCCGGTCATCACCGGCGCGAGGGCTGTGGCGGCCCGGCTGAGGTCTGTCCGGCATGATCCGCCGGACAGGCCCCTACGGCTGCTCGATCCGGCAGAGGCAGAACGGATGCCCTGCCGGATCGGCGTACACCCGGAAGTCCTTCTTCTCGTAGTCCTCCCGGTCCAGCACCCGCGCCCCCAGCGCCAGCACCTTCTGCTCGGCCTCGTCGACCTCCTCCCAGGTGCCGCCCGCGTCGAAGTCGAGGTGGAACTGCTGCGAGTCGCGGTCGGCCCGCGGCCAGTCGGGCGGGCTGTACCCGGGCGCCCGCTGGAAGGCCAGCCGGGGCCCGGCGGGGATCTGGAGCACCACCCATTCCGAGTCCTCCTCCTCGGGCATGCCGCCTCCGACGGCCGCGTAGAAGCGGGCCAGCTCGCGCGGCTCGGGGCAGTCGAGGACGACGGAACGCAGACGGGCCACGGCGGCCATGAGTTCTCCCGGTGTCAGCAGGCTTTCGGTGTCATCGGTGTCAGCAGGCGCACAGACAGAAGGGGTGCCCCGCCGGGTCCGCGTAAACCCGGAAGGTCCGCGAGCGGTCCTCCGTGTCCAGCGGCTTCGCGCCGAGTGCCAACACCTCCTTCTCGGCGGCGTCCAGGTCCTCGACGGTCAGGTCCAGGTGGAACTGCTGCGATTGATCCGGCGCCGGCCAGCGCGGCGGTACGTGTCCGGGGGTCTCCTGGAACGCGAGCGTCGGCCCGCCGGGCACCTGGAGGTCCACCCAGTCGCCCTCGTCCTTGACCGTGCCACCCACCAGTTCGGCGTAGAAACCGGCCAGCGCGCGCGGATCGGCGCAGTCCAGGACGATGGCGCCCACCTTGGCAACAGGCATGACTTCCTCCTCGAATCCCTGATCCTTCTGGTTACCGCCAGAAGCGGGTAATCAGTAACCGTTACCGCATGCTGCCGCATGGGGGGTAACGTCGCAAGGGGAAACGCAGAGAACGCGAGAGGTACCGTCCGGACATGAGTGAGAGATCGGCCGCGCCCGGTGGGCTGGTCCTGGTCCAGGACCTGGTCAACACGCTCGACCTCGAGTCGGGCGCCGACACGCTGGACACGGCGGACGGCCGAGCCCGCTTCGGGCTTCCGGAGGGCGACGCGGCCGGTGTCGGGTCGGCGCGCACCCTGCGCGAGGCGCTGCGCGCGACCCTCCTCGCCCACGCCGGCCATCCGCCGCACCGCGCGGTCGTCCCGCTCGGCACGCTGCTCGCACAGGCCCCCCTGGTGGTCACCGTCGACCCGGCGGACGGCTCCGCCGCCCTCGCGCCCGTCGACCGGGGGCCCCTGCTCTCCCGGGTCGCGGCGGCCGTGGCGGAAGCGGTCGCGGCGGGTACGTGGACCAGGCTGAAGGCCTGCGAGGCCGCCGACTGCCACTGGGCGTACTACGACCGCAGCCCCGCGGGACGCGGCCGCTGGTGCTCCATGCAGGTGTGCGGAGCCCGCGCCAAGATGCGCCGCTACCGCTCGAAGCGGCCGCAGCAGGAGCAGGCCGGGACGCGGCAGGAGCCGGAGCGGGCGACGGAGCCGAGAGAGCCGTAGGCGTCACAGCGGCCCCATCGGACCCGCCCCGTGGTGCAGAATGCAAGCAGACGCCGGTTCGGCCGACTGAGCCTCGGCCGAACCGGCGTCACCCGCCGGTCGGCCTCACCCGGGGCCCGCGTTCGCGGAACCCGTCAGGCGGTGGGGCGTCCCATCGCGCGGTAGCGCCATCCGGCCCGGCGCCACACCTCGGCGTCGAGCGCGTTGCGCCCGTCCAGGATCAGCCGCTGGGCCGCGACCTCGCCCAGCGCCGCCGGGTCCAGCTCGCGGAACTCCTGCCACTCCGTCAGATGCAGCACCACGTCCGCGCCCCGCACCGCGGCCGGCGCCGAGTCCGCGTACCCGAGGGTCGGGAAGAGGCGCCGGGCGTTGTCCATGCCCTTCGGGTCGTACACGGTGACCTGGCCGCCCTGGAGGTGTATCTGGCCCGCGACGTTCAGCGCCGGCGAGTCCCGTACGTCGTCCGAGTCCGGCTTGAAGGTGGCGCCCAGCACCGCGACCCGCTTGCCCAGGAAGGCCCCGCCGCCCAGCGCCTGCCGGGTCAGCTCCACCATCCGGCCGCGCTGGCGCATGTTGATCGAGTCGATCTCCCGCAGGAACGTCAGCGCCTGGTCCGCGCCCAGCTCACCGGCGCGCGCCATGAACGCCCGGATGTCCTTCGGCAGGCACCCGCCGCCGAAGCCGATCCCGGCGCGCAGGAACTTCGGGCCGATCCGGTCGTCGTACCCGATGGCCTCGGCGAGCTTGGCCACGTCACCGCCCGTGGCCTCGCACAGCTCGGCCATGGCGTTGATGAAAGAGATCTTGGTGGCGAGGAAGGAGTTCGCGGAGGTCTTCACCAGCTCCGCGGTCGGGAAGTCGGTCACCACGAACGGGGTGCCCTCGGCGACCGGCGTCGCGTACACCTCCCGCAGCAGCTTCTCGGCCCGCTCGCTCCTGACCCCCACCACGACCCGGTCCGGACGCAGCGTGTCCTGGACGGCGAAGCCCTCGCGCAGGAACTCCGGGTTCCAGGCCAGCTCGGCGTCCCCGCCGGCCGGCGCGTGCTCGGCCAGGTAGGCGGCCAGCCGGTCGGCCGAGCCCACGGGCACGGTCGACTTGCCGACGACCAGCGCGGGGCCGGTGAGGTGCGGGGCCAGCGAGGCGAACGCGGAGTCGACGTACGACATGTCGCAGGCGTACTCGCCGTGCCGCTGCGGAGTGTTCACGCAGACGAAGTGGAGGTCGCCGAACTCGCCGACCTCGGCCCAGTCCATGGTGAACCGGAGCCGGCCGGTGGACCCCTCGATCCCCGCCACGTGCCGGCGCAGCAGCTCTTCGAGCCCCGGTTCGTACATCGGGACCTCGCCCCGCCGGAGCATGTCGATCTTCTCCGGCACGACGTCGAGGCCCAGCACCTCGAATCCGAGCTCCGCCATGGCCGCCGCGTGGGTCGCACCGAGATAACCGGTGCCGATCACGGTGATCTTGAGGGCCATGCGTGCTCCAGGGGTATACGGAAGCCAGTGCGAGGGTGAGCATATCCGGGGCCGCCGGGCGCGCCGCAGGGGCGATCCCGCTCGTTCCCGCTCATTGCGGCCCGGAGGCCTTCCCGTTGTCACCAAACTCACGTACTACCGCAGGGGCAGGAGTTCTAAGGTGGGAGTTACTTAACAGTAGTTAGCGTCATCAGAGCGTCGCCTCTCGTCGCACCTCGTCGTTTTTGGAGTGAGAGACCTTGGCCGGATCGGCTGATTTCGACCTGTACCGCCCGTCCGAGGAGCACGACATGCTCCGTGACGCCGTCCGCTCGCTGGCCGAGGCGAAGATCGCGCCGTACGCCGCAGCGGTGGACGAGGAAGCCCGCTTCCCGCAGGAGGCACTCGACGCGCTCCTCGCGAACGACCTGCACGCCGTCCACGTGCCCGAGGAGTACGGCGGCGCGGGCGCCGACGCGCTCGCCACCGTCATCGTGATCGAGGAAGTGGCCCGCGTCTGCGCGTCCTCCTCCCTCATCCCCGCCGTGAACAAGCTCGGCTCCCTCCCGGTGATCCTCTCCGGTTCCGAGGCGCTGAAGAAGAAGTACCTGACCCCGCTCGCCAAGGGTGACGGGATGTTCTCGTACTGCCTCTCCGAGCCGGACGCCGGTTCCGACGCGGTCGGCATGAAGACCAAGGCGGTCCGCGACGGCGACACTTACGTCCTCAACGGCGTGAAGCGCTGGATCACCAACGCCGGCGAGTCCGAGTACTACACGGTCATGGCGGTCACCGACCCCACCAAGCGCTCCAAGGGCATATCCGCCTTCGTCGTCGAGAAGTCCGACGAGGGCGTCTCCTTCGGCGCCCCCGAGAGGAAGCTCGGCATCAAGGGCTCCCCGACCCGCGAGGTCTACCTGGACAACGTCCGCATCCCGGCGGACCGCATGATCGGCGAGGAGGGCACCGGCTTCGCCACCGCGATGCGGACCCTCGACCACACCCGCATCACCATCGCCGCCCAGGCCCTCGGCATCGCCCAGGGCGCCCTCGACTACGCCAAGGGCTACGTCAAGGAGCGCAAGCAGTTCGGCAAGCCGATCGCCGACTTCCAGGGCATCCAGTTCATGCTCGCCGACATGGCCATGAAGATCGAGGCCGCCCGCCAGCTCACCTACGCCGCCGCCGCCAAGTCCGAGCGCGGCGACGCCGACCTCACCTTCCAGGGCGCCGCGGCCAAGTGCTTCGCCTCCGACGTCGCCATGGAGGTCACCACCGACGCCGTCCAGCTCCTCGGCGGCTACGGCTACACCCGCGACTACCCGGTGGAGCGCATGATGCGCGACGCGAAGATCACCCAGATTTATGAAGGCACGAATCAAGTTCAGCGGATCGTGATGGCCAGGAACCTTCCGTAACCCTGGACCCTGGACTCTGGACCACGGACAGCCGAAGGGCGCCCGAGTACGCGTACTCGGGCGCCCTTCGGTCTTTTCCCGTCCGGGAGGGGGTCCTGCCGCGCTGCTGAGCGCGGGTCAGGAAGCCGGGGCGTCCGCGTCCGTGTGCGTGTGGACCGCGGGCCGGCGGGAGGCGATGACCTTCTTCGCGAGTGAGCGCGGGCTGGTCAGGAAGCCCCAGCCCCACGACATGTGCATGGTGGCCAGCGCCACCGGGATCTGCAGCCGCGCCTTCAGCGGCAGACCGCCGCCCGCGGGTATCGAGCCGAGCACGATCGCCGCGAGGTAGCCGCCGGGCACGACGAAACCCCACGGGGTGAGCAGAGCGCCGACCAGGATCCCGGCCGTGATCGCGCACACCGCGGCCGGCGGGGCCAGATAACGCAGGTTGATGGAACCCGAGTGGTAGCGGGCGACGACGTGCCGCCAACGGCCGTAGTCCTTGTACTGCTTGGCCAGCGCCCGCATGCTCGGCCGGGGCCGGTAGGACACCTTCAGCTCCGGCGAGAACCAGATCAGCCCGCCGGCCTCGCGGATGCGGAAGTTCAGCTCCCAGTCCTGGGCGCGGATGAACTCCACGTTGTAGCCGCCCTGCCGCTCCAGCGCCTCGCGCCGGAACACCCCGAGGTAGACGGTCTCGGCGGGGGCCGCCGCGCCGCCGGTGTGGAAGGCGGCGTTGCCGACGCCTATCCGGGACGTCATCGCGGCGGCGACCGCGTGCTCCCAGTCGTTCTCGCCCTCGGCGTGCATGATGCCGCCGACGTTCTGCGCGCCGGTCTCCTCCAGGAGCCGTACCGCGGTGGCGATGTAGCCCGGCGAGAGGATCCCGTGCCCGTCGACGCGGACCACGACCGGATGGCGCGAGGCCCCGATCGCCGCGTTGAGGGCGGCCGGGGTGCGGCCGGTCGGGTTGGGCACGGTGTGCACCCGCGGGTCCTCGGCCATGAGTTCGGCGGCGATCTCGTCCGTGCGGTCCGTGGACGGACCGAGGGCGATCACGACCTCCATCTCGCCGGCGTACTCCTGGGCGAGGATCGCGTGGACGGCGCCACGCAGATGCCGCTCCTCGTTGAGCACGGGCATGATCACGGAAACGGCGGGGAGCCGCACGTCGGGATTGGCGTTCATAGGAGCCTCACGTTACCGCGAACGGGGGACAGCGGTGCGCGTGCCGGGTGCGGTTGCGCCGGGCCGCAGATCGTATCGGCCTACGGTGCTCAGGATTTCGCGTATGACCCCGTACAGCCTGATAAGTCCTGCATGGACTGGTATGCCCCCGCACCCCGCTCGTCCGCTTCCCTCTTATGTCCCCCTCTTATGTCCCCCTCGCACGGCCCTCGTCCGGAGGTGTCCCTCTTGCCCGCGTCGTCACGCTCCCCCCGGCCCCGCACCGCGCCGCAGCGCCGACCGCAGCCACCACGGGAGGGCGGCCCGCGACCACCGGGGCGCCGGAGGCCACGCTGGGGCCCGCGGGCGGTGACCACGCTGTCGGTCCTGGTGCTCGCCTCGGCCGGGATCGGGCACGCGGTGGTCAGCAGCCTCGACGCGGGAATCGACCGGGTCGACCCGTTCCGGGACATGAAGAACCGCCCCGAGGCGGGCCGCGGCATGAACGTCCTGCTCGTCGGCACGGACGGCCGAGAGAAGATCGGCGCGGCGGCGCGGCGGAAGTACCGGCTCGGCGGGGCGCCCTGCAACTGCACCGACACGATCATGATCGTGCACATCTCCGAGGACCGGGAGCGTGCCGGCGTCGTCAGCCTGCCGCGCGACTCGTACGCCATGATGCCCGCGCACACCGACCAGGTGAGCGGCGAGGAGCACGAAGGGCATCCCGTCAAGCTCAACGCGGCGTACGCGGAGGGCGGGCCGCAGCTGACCGTGCGCACGGTGGAGAAGATGACCCGGGTGAAGATCGACCACTACCTGGAGCTCGATTTCACCAGCTTCATGAAGACCGTGGATGTGGTCGGCGGCGTCGAGCTGTGCACCACCGAACCCCTGAAGGACAGTCACACCGGCCTCGACCTGCCGGCCGGCCGGCACACCCTGGGGGGCGGCGAGGCCCTGCAGTACGTGCGCGCCCGGTACGTCGACGGCGCCGCCGACCTCGGCCGGATGAAACGCCAGCAGCACTTCATGGCCGCCCTGCTGGACCAGGCCACGTCCTCCGGGATTCTGCTGAACCCGATGAAGTTCCGGGACGTGACCCGTGCCGTGCTCGGCTCGGTCCGCGCCGACAAGGGCTTCGGCGCCAACGAACTGCTGGACCTGGGGCGGGCGATGCGGAACTTCTCGCCCGCCTCGTCCGAGTTCACCACCGTGCCGCTCGGCAAGGAGGGATACACGGTCAAGGGCATCGGGTCGACGCTGAAGTGGGACCCCGAGAAGTCCGAGAACATCTTCGCGGCGCTGCGCGAGGACAAGCCGCTCTCCGCACACCCGTCGCCCGACGCGGCACGGCGCGTCCCGGTGGACCCCCGGCAGATCCGCGTCCAGGTCGAGAACGGCACGGAGGCGAAGGGCCTCGGCCGCCGCGTGGACGCGGCCCTCGCGGCAACCGGTTTCCACACCACCCACGTTCCGGTCGACGCGGCGGACCGCTCCGTGCGGCGGACCGTCGTCGCCTACGACCCTCGCTGGGACCGCTCCGCGAAGTCCCTCGCCGCCGCCCTGCCGGGCAGCGAGCTGCGTGCGGTGAAGGGCCAGGGCGCCACGCTGAAGGTGATCGCCGGTACCGACTTCGAGAAGGTCCGCAAGGTCCGGGCCGAGGACCCCGGGAAGGACGAGTTCGGGGTGGTGCGGGGCGACGAGGTGGGCTGCTCGTAGGGCCTGGCGTTCGGATCATGCCGGGCTCACGGGATCCGGCCTGATCCAGAGGAGAGACCCTGGCCCCGCGGGGGCTGCCGGGGCTGCGAGGAGTGCCGGGTGGATCAGCGTCGGCCAGTTTGTGAGTCGGACCCGGCGGAGAAGCCACCACACATCCTCACCGTCAGTCCTCGATTCCCTCCGCCGCCCGCTTCTCGCGCAGCTCCACGATCGCCCGGCGGCGTGCCAGGCGGTGGGTGCGGCGGATCTGGGCCTCCTGGTTGCGGCGCCGGTCCCGCTCGCTCTCCGATATCACCGGCGGCACGCGGCGCGGCTTGCCGTCCGCGTCGACGGCCGCGAAGACGAGATACGCCGAGCCGACCTGGGTGGCCGGAACGGACTCGTTCCACCGCTCGGCCAGGACCCGCACGCCGACCTCCATGGACGTCCGGCCGGTCCAGTTGACCTGAGCCTTCACATGGACCAGGTCGCCGACACGGACCGGTTCGAGGAAGGCCATCTCGTCCATCGACGCGGTGACGGCGGGGCCGCCGGAGTGCCGTCCGGCGACCGCGCCCGCCGCGTCGTCGACGAGTTTCATGATCACGCCGCCGTGCACCGTGCCCAGGAGGTTGGTGTCGCTGTGGGTCATGATGTGGCTGAGGGTCGTCCGCGACGCCGAGACGGGCTTGCCCGGAATGTCGGGACTCTCCGTAGGTGGGGCCGGAGCCTGATCTGTCATGGCCTCCACCTTATGCCGAGGTCGCAGCCGGGGAATTTGTGTCAGCTTCGCAACAGCGCTGCTGCTATTTCTCCAGGACTGGTACGGCGCACGGCTCGGACCTGCACACTATTGCGCATGACTGATTGGCCCGAGGCACGGCCCAACGACAACCGCGGCCCCCGCTACGGACGCGGCAGCGCGAGCGGACAGCCGGAGAGCGCCCGCGTCATGCGCCAGGTCCGCCGCGGTCCGGTGGCCCCGCCCGGCCAGGGAGCCTACGGCGGCTCGGTGCCGCAGCAGCCGTCGTACGTGGACGGCGGCGGGCACGGCGGCGGCTACAGCGACTACAACACGGGCCAGGTCTACGGCTCCCCGGGCGGCGGTGGTCCCGAAGGCCCCGGCGGCGACGGCCGCTCCGCGCAGCGTCCCGCGCCGGACTGGCGCCGCCGGATCAAGGTGACGTCGATCACGGTCGCGGTCGTGCTGATCGTGACGACCGTGGGCACCTACTTCTGGGCCGACTCGAAGCTCAACCGCGAGGTCGACCTGTCGATCGTGCTCGACCGGCCGGAGGCGGGCGAGGGGACGAACTACCTGATCGTCGGCTCCGACAGCCGGGCCGGGCTGACCGACGAGCAGAAGAAGAAGCTGCGCACCGGGTCCGCCGAGGGCAAGCGCACGGACTCCATGATGATCCTGCACACCGGCAGCAACGGCCCCACCCTGATATCGCTGCCCCGCGACTCGAACGTGGAGATACCCACCTTCAAGGGCTCCGAGTCCGGCAAGACGTTCCAGGGCACGGGCCGGCAGGTGAAGCTGAACGCCGCCTACGCCGAGGACGGGCCCGAACTCCTGGTCCGCACGGTCGAGTTCAACACCGGCCTGCACATCGACCACTACGTGGAGATCGGCTTCGCCGGCTTCGCGAACATCGTGGACGCGGTCGGCGGCGTGGAGATGGACATCCCGCAGGACATCAAGGACACCAAGTCCGGCGCCGACTTCAAGAAGGGCAAGCAGACGCTGAACGGCGAGGAGGCCCTCGCCTTCGTCCGCACCCGGTACGCGCTGGCCGGTTCCGACCTGGACCGTACGAAGAACCAGCAGAAGTTCCTCTCCGCCCTCTCGAGCCAGGTGGCGACGCCGGGCACGGTCCTGAACCCGTTCAAGCTGTACCCGACCATGGGCGCGGGGCTGGACTCGCTGGTCGTGGACAAGGACATGAGCCTGTTCGGCCTGGCCGACATGTTCTGGTCGATGAAGGGCGTCAGCGGCGGTGACGGCACCTCCCTGAACATGCCCCTCGCGGGCTCCTCGGGCGGCAACCTGCTCTGGGACAAGGCGAAGGTCAAACAGTTGGTGAACCAGCTGAACAACGACGAGAAGGTCACCGTCAAGGGCAACTGAGCCCCACGGCGCCGGCGACGAACGGGCAGACGGGGCGGGAGAACGACCGAGGGCGCCCCGCGGGGTGCCCTCGACTGTGTCCGGCGCCCGGCATCCGGTGTCCGGCGTGCTCAGGCAGCGACGTCCGGCGCGTCACATCGTGGTGGCGCCCGCCATGGCACGGCAGGACTCGGCACAGCGGCGACAGGACTCCGCGCAGCGCATCATCTGCGCGTCGTCCGGCATGGACATGCACGCCTCGGCACCCAGGTCACAGGCCTGGGCGCACATCGCGCACATCTCGGCGGCCAGCGGCGAGCGGCGCATCATCATGTCGGCGCACATGCGGGTCATGTCGGCGCAGTCCATGAGGGCTCCCATGATCTGCGTGGGGGCCTGGCCACCCATCCGCAGACAGGAACTCATGGTCTCCTCACACGTGCTGTGGCAAGCCATGCACGCCTGGACGCAGTCCTGCATCTCCTTGCTCATGGGGGTCGCGGCGGCAGACTGCTGGGTCATGATTCCTCCCAGGGAAACGACGGGGGTCGCGGACCGGCCTCCGTCCTTCAGTCCTACGCCCCTTGTCCCATGAGCACCACAGGGCGAACGATCTCTGCCCTGACCTGCATGTTCCGTGGATGCGGTCCTGGCCCCGGTCCCGCTCCGCCCCGCGTGGCGGGATTCCGGTCAGGACCAGGTGTAGGCCGGGTTGACTTCCATGCAGGCGGAGTCGTCCGCCCCGTTGAGGGCCCCGGCCGACTCGGGGGTCGTGTCGTCCTGTTCGGGCGCCTCGTACGCCGTCCCCTCGCGCCAGTCGGCGCCGACGACGAGCGTGACACCGGAGACGTCGGTGGACTGCCGTACCGAACTCTCCGGAATGCCCAGCGACTCGGCGACACGCAGGGCGTTGCCCTTCAGATCGGCGCTCGGGTAGCGCACCAGCGTCAGCTGCTCGCTCAGGGAGCCGGCGGTGTCGGCGGTCGCGCCGGTGAACCCCTTCTCCTGAAGCAGCCCGGCCACGGCGCTCGCGCGGCCGGACGTCGCGCCGAGGGTGTCGGTGCGGGTGCCGTTGACGATCTGAACCGCGATCTTGTCGTCGGGGGAGGCCGGTTCGGCGGACAGGGCCGCCTTCTCGGCCTGTGCCGGCTTCTCGTCCTGGCCGTCCAGCGCGATGTCGTCGCGGACCAGCCGGAACAGCTGCTCGGCGTCCTCGGTCGGCTCCACACGGGCCCCCACGTACCGGTTGGGCATCGTGGTCATGGTGATGCGCTCCGGCTTCACCCCGCGCAGCTCGTTGCTGAGGTCGTACAGCTTCTTGACGGTGTCGAGGCCGGGGTCGACGGTGAGCGCCCGGGTGGCCTCCTCGGCCAGCCTGCGCAGCTTGTTGGGATTGCTCAGGTCGGCGTTCTCGCGCAGCTCGCGGGCCAGCGAGTTCATGTACATGTGCTGGGCCTTGGCGCGGGCGAGGTCGCTGCCGTCCTCGAAGCCGTAGCGCGTACGCAGCCACTGCAGGGCCTGCTCGCCCTTGACCGGGTGGGTGCCCTCGGGCAGCTTCAGTCCGGAGCCGTGGCCCTGGCTGTCGCGCGAGAGGATGTTGGCGTCCACGCACACGGGGACGCCGCCGACGGCGTCGGCCATGGCGACCACACCGGCGAAGTCGACCATGATGAAGTGGTCGATGTGGATGCCGGTGAGCTCCTGCCAGGTGGCCACGGTGCAGCCCGGACCGCCGTGCCCGAGGCTCTGGTTGGTCATCGTCCGCCCGTTGCTCGCCTCGTACACCGTCCCGTCCTCGGGGTCGGTGCACTTCGGGATCTGGACGAGGGTGTCGCGGGGCATGCTGATCACGGACATGTTGGTCCGGTCGGCGGACAGGTGCAGCAGCATCTGCACATCGGCCAGCGGTGTCGAGCCGAACGTCTCGCGGGCGCCGCCGAGTTCCTGGTTCTTCTTGCTGTCCCTGGCGTCGGAGCCGATCAGCAGGATGTTCAGCGGGGTCTGCCCGGCGGCGTTCGGGGTGGGCTCGGCGACCTTGCCGTCACCCAGGTTCAGGGGGTTCTGCTTGATGTTGCCGTTCAGGTGCCGGTAGTAGACGTAGCCGGCCCCGGCCGAGCCGAGGAGGAGCAGCGCGAGGACCGCGGCGACCCACTTGAGCACCCGGCGCCGCGGGCGGCGGCCGCCGCCTCCACCGGGGATGGGCGCGCCATCGCCGGACGCGGGTATGCCGCCGTCGTCACCGTCCGACGTGGGCGTCTCGCCGCTGTCGTCACCGCCCGCCGCGTTCCCGCCGTCGTCGGCCGGGACGCCGGAGGGGCCGTCGTCCGGGGCCGGATCACGCCGGTCGTCGCGGAGCGTCTTTCGAGCAGCGCGCTGCGTCACTTCCGTCGCCCTCCCCACCCCTGGTACTCCTCACCTCATGGAACTGGCCTGTCCTGCTCTTGTTAGACGCACGACAGGCCTGTCAGTTGCCCCAGGAACGCAATTCCACGTCAACAACTTTTGAGGAGCCCCCGAACGCGGCCCGGTCGAGCCTCAGCTCGCGCATTCGACCTTGTCGGCCGTGGACTTCTCCACGTCCAAAGGCCCCGTCGCGGAGCCGGCGAGGGGGGAGCCGGCGCCCGTGAAGTCCTTGCCGAGGGTCAGCGTCATCGCGGGCATCCCCTGGGAGTTGGTGACGCTCTCGCCGGGCTTCATCCCCGAGCCGGACAGGCCCAGGATGGTGGCGAGGCGGCGGGCCTGGTCGGCCTGGTCGGGCGCGTACTCGAGGGTGGTCCTCTTCAGCGTCCTGGGGGCATTGCCGGCGTTCTCCGACTTGCTGACCCCCTCCTCCACCTGGAGCCGGCGGAGCATCTGCTGCGCGCTGCCCGCCGGGGCGCCGCCGTTGAAGACCTGTACCCGGACCTCGGAGGCGGGCGCCTTGGCGCCCTCGAGGCGGGCGGCGACGGCGGTCTTCTCCCGCTTCTCCCGCTTCTTCTCGACCTCGGTCAGCGACACGTCGCCGGCGATCGCGTCGAACAGTTGCGGCGCCTGGGACTCGTCCACGACGACGGTCGCCTTCACCGTCTCCGCGGGGTTGTCGCGCACCGGCACCGTGGTGAACGAGATGTTCTTCGGCGGCACCTTCTTCAGCTCCAGGGCGACGTCCTTGAGCGTGCTCACGTTGCCGATGCCGGTGTCCACGGTCAGCGCGTCGGTGGCGGCCTCGGCCAGTTTCACCAGTTTGGTGGGGCTGGTGAGGGTGTCGCCGGAGGACATCTTGCGCATCAGCGAGGCCAGGAAGTGCTGCTGCACCTTGATCCGGTCGAGGTCGCCCTCGTTGCCGAAACTGTGCCGGGTCCGGACGAAGGCGAGGGCCTGTTCGCCCGCCACCTTCGACGTGCCCGCGGGCAGCTCCAGCTTCGACTGCTTGTCGTTCACCGCGTGTTCCACGCACACGTCGACGCCGTCGACGGCCGAGGTGAGGGTCTTGACCGCGTTGAAGTCGGCCATCATGAAGTGGTCGGGCTTGATGCCGGTGACCTCCTCCACCGTGCGCATCGTGCAGCCCGGGTCCCGGCCGTCCTCCCCGAGGCTCCGGTTGAAGCGGGCGCCCTGCAGCCCCGGGATCACCTTCTCCGTCCCGTCCTCCAGCTTCGTCGGGCAGTCGGGGATGTCGACTATCAGGTCGCGCGGGATGCTGAGCGCGGTGGCGTTCGTGCGGTTCTTGGAGACGTGCAGCAGAATCGTGGTGTCGGCATGCCCCACGCTGCCCGCGTCCCCGTAGCCGTCGTTGCCCGAGCCGGTGCGCTTGTCGGTGCCGAGGACGAGGATGTTGAAAGCCTCGTCCTTGCTGAAGTTGCCCGAACCCGCGTCGCCGACGTCGGTCGTGTCGACGTTGCCCTCGAGATGCTTCAGATAGGCGTAGCCGGCCGTGCCGGTGGCGAGCACCACGACCGCCATCGTCCCGCCGGCCCACAGCAGGGCCTTCCTCGCCCTCGGCTTCCGCTGCCCCGACCGGCCTCCGCGCCGTCCGGGCGGCGGCTCGGGGGTGCCGCGCCGCCGCGGCGGCGGGACCTCGCGGCCGGGTGCCCGCGGGGGGCCGCCGGGCACGGCACCGTACGGGTGACCCATGCCGCCGGGACCGGCGGGGTGGTGTGCGGTGTGCGGGGAGCTTCGGCGGGGGCCGGGGACGGGTGCCTGCGGTGCGGAAGGGCCCAGTCGCATTTCGTATTCACCGGTGGCCGGATTGAGTACCCATTGGTCTGCGGGGTCGACATTGTCCGCCCGCCCACGGCTCTGCGCGTCCACGCTCGTCCGATCCTCCGTCGGGGCCACACGGCGCCCTCCCCCCTCCGGAGGATGTCCGCGCGTACTGGTCACCACCGTGCGCGCGACGCCAGGACGGTCCTCGCGGCCGGGGCGCTGGAGCGTTCACACTAGCCGCCGACCTGAGCGGGACGGGGCTTCAGTGACGAATTCCTCGTCCGCGAAAAGGGGTAAACCGCCCCATTGGGTGGGGAAATGACGCCATGGAGGTACCGTCCTCCGCAGGATTCGCGCCGTCCGGGCGCCCCGCGCACGGGCTCGTCACGCGCCCCGCGGGGCACACCGCAACGCATCGCACGACGCACCGCAAGGCACGTCGTGCGGTGCGTCACTGCGCGCACTCGACCTTGTCCGCCGTGGACGTGGACTCCTTGATGTCGTCCGACGCCTTGGACGGAGGGGTCAGGGAGACGCCCGCACCCTTGAAGTCCTCGCCGAGGGTCAGCGTCATCGCGGGCAGCCCCTGCGAGTTGGTGACGCTCTCGCCGGGCTTCATCCCCGAGCCGGACAGGCCCAGGATGTCGGCGAGACGGCGGGCCTGGTCGGCCTGGTCGGGCGCGTACTCCAGGGTGGTCTTCTTCAGCGTCTCGTCGGCGTTTCCGGCGTTCTCCGACTTGCTGACGCTCTCCTTGACCTGGAGCCAGGTGAGCATCTCCTGGGCGCTGCCCCCCGGGGCGCCGCCGTTGAGGACCTGTACCCGGACCTCGGAGGCCGGTGCCTTGGTGCCCTTGAGGCGGGCGGCGACGGCGGCCTTCTCCTTCTTCTTCTGCTGCTTGACCTCGGTGAACGACACGTCGTTCTTGAGCAGGTCGAATATCTCCGGCGCCTTGAACTCGTCCACGACGACGGTCGCCTTCACCGTCGTCTCCACGGGGTTGTCCTTCACCGGCAGCGTGATGAACGCCAGGTTCTTGATGTTGAGTCTGCCCAGCTCCAGACCGAGGTCCTTGAGCTTGTTGATGCTGTCCAGCTGGGAGTCGACGGTGAGCGCCTCGGTGCTCGCCTCCGCCAGCTTGACCATCTTCGTCGGGCTGGTGAGCGTGTCGTTGGACTTCAGCTGCCTCATCAGCGCGCCGAGGAACTGCTGCTGCACCTTGATGCGGTCGAGGTCGCCCTGGTTGCCCCACGCGTGCCGGGTGCGGACGAACGCCAGAGCCTCCTCGCCCTCGATGGTGTGCGTGCCGGCGGACAGGTTGAGCTTGGAGTCCTTGTCGTTGACATCCTCGGCGACACAGACATCGACCCCGCCGACCGCCGTGGTCAGCGTCTTGACCGCGTTGAAGTCCGCCACCATGAAGTTGTCCGGTGTGATCCCGGTCAGTTCGGTGACCGTCCGCATGGTGCAGCTCGGCGTGCGCTCGTTCTGGCCGAGGCTGGTGTTGAAGCGGTCCCTGGAGGCCGGGATCGTCTTCTCCGTCCCGTCCTCCATCGTCGTGGGGCAGTCGGGGATGTCGACGATGAGGTCGCGCGGGATGCTGAGCGCGGTGGCGTTCGTGCGGTCCTTGGAGACGTGCAGCAGGAGCGTGGTGTCGGCGTGCCCGGCGCTGCCCTTGTCGCCGTAGCCCTCGTTGCCCGAGCCGGTGCGCTTGTCGGTGCCGATCAGCAGGATGTTGATGGCCTTGTCCTTCTGGAAGCCACCGGTGCTCGCGCCGTCGTCGGAGACCGAGTTGATGTTGTTGTTGAGGTGCTCCAAATACAGATAGCCGCCCACGGCGGTGGCGAGCACCACGAACGCCATCGTCCCGCCGGTCCACAGCAGGGCCTTCTTCGCCTTCGACTTCTTCTTCACCGGCCGGCGTCCGCGCCGGCCCGCCGACGGCTCCTCCGGCGCGTCCCGGCGCCTGCGCGACGACCCTCCGCGCTCGGATGTCCCGCGCTCGGGTGTCCCGCGCTCGGGTGTCCCGCGCTCGGGTGTCCCGCGCTCGGGTGTCCCGCGCTCGGGTGTCCCGCGCTCGGACGCCCTGCGGCCGGCGGGCCGCTCCGCGGTGCGCCCGGGAGCATCGGGACGGCCGCGCGGCGCACCCGCGCCGGTGCCCTTGCCCGCACCCGCGCCGCCGCCCGGAGCCGCGCCGGAGGGGCGCGGTCCACGGGGAGAGGGGACCGGCTGCTGCGGTGCGGAATGGTTCAGTCGCAGTTCGTAATCGCCGGTGTCCGGATTGAGTATCCACTGGTCTGCGGGGTCGATGTCGCTACCCCGTCCACGGCCTTGCGCGTCCACGGTCGTTTGAATCCTCCGTCGGTGCCACGCGGCGCCTTTCCCCTCCCAGGCGCTCGGTTGGTCACACAGTGCGCGACTGCTGGGTGAATCTCAGGAACGCGCGCACCGGGAGCGCTCACACTAACGGCACGGAACGGCCTTCGGCGACGCCCGTGGCACATTCCACATCCATACAACTGGGCAATTCACTCATATCCCCTGACATGACTTCACAGTCCGGGGGTCACCTGAGAGCCGGCTTTACTCGCAGGCGTCCTCGGCGGCCGTGTTCCCGGGGAACGTCGGTGCGGGGGAAGCCGCTTCGGGCGCTTCCCCCGGCTGCTCCCCGGATTCATTTCGAGTGACCTTTTCGCTACTCTCCGTGTTTTCACCGTCCGGATTCCCGGACAGAGTGCCGGACCCGGCTTCCGCGACGGAACTCCGCGCCGTGCTCTGTGCGACCGTGACCGGTGCGTCCCTGCGCAGCCGCTCGAACAGTTCCTCCGCCGCGGGCTGTGAAAGCTGGTCCCGATTGACGTCTTTCGCGTACGGCTCCCGGGGGACGGTGAGGAATTGCACGCGTTCCGTGGGGATGCCGCGGAGTCCGCGGACGAGTTCGTACAAACCCCGCAGACTCGCCAGTCCCGGGTCGGTCGTCAGTGCCGAAGTGGCCGCGTTCAGAACGGGATACAACTTGGCCGGATTCAGCAGAACGTCATTGCCGCTCGCCTTGTTGACGAGCGCCCCGAGGAACCGCTGCTGACGTTCCATACGGTGCGTATCGCTGCCGTCACCGAGAGACTTGCGGGCGCGGACATAGCCGAGGGCCTGTTCCCCGTTCAGGGTCACCCGGCCCGCGGGCAGCTTCAGTTTGGCCGCCTTGTCGTCAATGGGTTCGCGCAGACACACCTCGACGCCGTCGACCGCCTCGACCATCTCCTTGAAGCCGTGGAAGTCCACGACGACGTGATGGTCCACGCGAATGCCGGTGAGTTTCTCCACGGTGCGGATGGCGCAGGCCGAACCACCCTGCTGGAAGGCCTGGTTGAACATCGTGAACACGGGCTCGGCGCGGGTGCCGTCCCGGCGCGGGCAGCCCGGCACGTCCACCATCAGGTCCCGGGGCAGGGACACCGCGGTGGCGCTGCCCCGGCCCGCCGGCAGATGCAGCAGGATCACGGTGTCGGACCGCTCCGTCCCCGGGTCCCGGCCGTAGTGGCCGTTCTCGTCCCCGGATCGCGAGTCCGAGCCGATCAGCAGGATGTTCTGGGCGTCCTTGACCAGCGCCGTGGGCCGTTCCCTCTCGAACCGCGCGAGCTCGTCCGCGGCCGCCTCGTCCGCGGTGATGTTCTCGTCGAGCTTCACGTACACCGCCCACCCGGCCCCGGCGGTCACGACGAGCAGTGCCGCGGCACCGAGCCCGGCACCGACCAGCCACCGCCGTCGTCTGCGCCGCGGCAGCCCCGCCCCGCTCGCCGAGGCCCCCGCCCCCGGCCCGAGGGTGCCCCCGCCCGTCGGGCCGGCGGGGGGCGCGCCTGCGGTGTCGCTCATGACCGGTCCACCCCCTCACTGCGTACGGGACGGCCTGTGGTGGCATACGGAACTGCGGGACGGCACAAGGAAATACGGGACGGTGTACGGGTGTACGGGCGTCGGGGCGTGCGGTGCCCGGCGCGCCCGGCAGGCGCCGCGTGTCGGGCGCGCCGCTGATACGACGATGAACCCGATACGCGGCGGCGGCGGGGGCTGCTGAGCCGAACGGGGGAGGGGGTGTATCGGACGGGGGACGGCCCGGCGGGTTCGGTTTGGGCGACCGGTCCGGGCCTGGTCCCGTTCCGGTGCCGGTCCCGGTTCCGCCGGGGTGCGGGTGTGGGTGCGGCGGCGGGACGGGCAGGCCGTCAGCGGGCGATGACGGTGACCCGTTCGCTCTCGACCCGCTTGTCCAGGGCGTCGTCCCCGAGCCGGTCCAGGTTCCGGCACAGCACCATCGAGCCGCCGGTCGCCAGCGGCCCGTACAGGCCTGCGTGGAGACCCTCCCAGGTGTCGTACGGCAGCCCCGACAGAATGCGCGAGGCCGGTCCGGTCAGCCCGAGCTCCGTCGCCTCCGCGCGGGCCCGCTGCACCACCTCGGCCCCGGTGAACTCCCGGCCCGCCACGATCAGGGCCGGCGCCTCGGGGTCGACCGGCGCGTACGGTGCGAACCGGTCGCCCTGCCCCGGGACCTCCACGGCGTAGTCGACGAAGCCCTCCGGAGGCTGCGGGAACCGTCCGCCGAGCGGCCTGAGGGCCAGCGCGATCCGTGCGCCCGGGCAGACCCGCGCGGTCTCCAGCACGTCCGGCCCGCTCACCACGACATCGGCCGCCGCAGGGTCGCCGGACACGTCCGCGACCACGCCCACCGACGCGCACGCCAGCAGCCACACGGCCGTCTGCCAGTGCGCGGGCAGCAGCAGCGCCACGCGGTCACCGGGCTCGGCGGCCAGTTCGTCCTGAAGGAGGTTCGCGGTCTTGGCCACCCAATTGGCGAAGGTGGCCACGGACAATTCGACGCGTTCGCCCGTGGCGTCGTCGTAGAAGGTCACCAGGGGGCGGCCCGGGTCCGCGGCGAGCGCGGAACCCAGCAGGTCGGCGGGGGTGCGGTCGGTGGCGTTCACCTGCGCAAGCGTACGCGGACACGGCCGCGCGCACCGAGTGCCCGGGGCACCGGTTCGGGGGAACGAAGCCCGACAGCCCGTCAATCCCCCGATGGACAGATTTGTATGACTATGTCCAAGCTCAGGGGCATGCGGAGAACTCTTGCTTCCTCCATCGGTGTCACCTGTGCGGCCGCACTCGCCCTGCCCCTCGCCCCGTCCGCCGTCGCGGCGGCCGCGGGCCCGGGTGGGACGGCGCCGACGGTCACACGCACAGCGGTGACGACCGAGTCCAGTACCCCCGGCAGTACCCAGTCGCTGCCCCTGCAGCCCCTCGACCCCGACCGTGCCTCCGGCGCCGCCACGTTCGGCCTCGCCCCGCGGTCCGTACGGCACTTCTCCCTCGTCGGCGTCATCTGGGACGACCCCGCCGCCGAACTCCACGGCCAGGTCCAGGTCCGTGCCCGCGCGGCGGACACCGGTGCCTGGTCCGACTGGCAGGACATCGAGACCCACAACGCCGACCACGCGGCCGACCCCGAGACCGCGGAACGCACCTCGGGCCGGGTCCGCGGCGCCACCGCGCCGCTGTGGGTGGGCGCGTCGGACGGGGTGGAGATCCGGGTCCGGGCGGAAGCCGGACCCGACTCGGAGCCGGAGCCGAAGGCCGGCTCCGAGTCCGCCGGTTCCACCGCCGAGGAAGGCGCCGGGAAAGGTGTCAAGGAGGCCGCCCCGCTGCTGCCGTCCGGGATGCGCCTCGAACTCGTCGACCCAGGGGAGGACGCTCCGTCCGAGGCCACCCCGCCCGAGGGCAGCGCTGCCGAGAGCCCCGACGAAAGCACCGACGAGAACCCCGGTCGCCGCCCCGCCGACGGCTCCGCGGGCACCCCGGCGGACGCCTCTCGTACCGGTGTGATGAGTGCGGAGGCGACCGCCGCCTCCGCTGCCAACGCCCCGCTCGTCCCCTTGGGCGCCACCGAGATCCCGGCGCTGACCCGGGCGGAGACCGAGGAGGAGTACCGCGCCCTGCGCGGCACCGAGGCGGCCGGGCGGCAGGAGAACACCGGCGGGCAGCCGCAGGCGAAGCCGTACATCGGCCCGCGCCCCGGCATCGTCACGCGCGGCGGGTGGGGTGCGGACGAGAGCCTGCGGGAGAAGAGCTTCGTGTACACCGACAAGGTGGACGCGGCCTTCGTGCACCACACCGCCACCGGCAACAACTACACGTGCGCGCAGGCTCCTTCGGTCATCCGCAGTATCTATCGCTACCACACGGGAAGCATGGGCTGGCGGGACATCGGCTACAACTTCCTCGTCGACAAGTGCGGCAAGATCTACGAGGGCCGTGCCGGGGGAGTGGCCAACCCGGTCCTGGGCGCCCACACTCTGGGGTTCAACAGCGACACCATGGGCGTGGCGGTTCTCGGCACCTTCGACTCCACGAAACCGCCGGCCGTCGCAGTGACGGGCGTCGCCCAGCTCGCCGCGTGGAAGCTCGGGCTGTACGGCATGGATCCGAGCGAGAAGACATATCTGACGTCCGGTGGTGGCAATCTCTACGAAAAAGGCACGAAGGTACGACTGAACGTGATCTCCGGTCACCGGGACGGGTTCAACACCGAGTGCCCAGGGGGGAAGCTCTACGACAAGCTCGGCACCGCCCGCTCCGCGGCGGCCGGTTACCAGGGCCGCTGAGAACGGCGGACCGCCGGGCCCAGGTTCCTTCCTGCCGGAGACACCGCCGTCGAAACCGCTGTGCGACGGTCTGCATACACTGGCCGGCCGAAAAACAGTTCGGCCGGTCCCGGCAGGAAGCGGAGACGACAGGTGACAGAAGCGATTCTCCTGGTCGGCGGCAAGGGCACACGGTTGCGCCCGCTCACGGTGCACACCCCGAAGCCCATGGTCCGGGCGGCCGGGGTGCCCTTCCTCACGCACCAGCTGGCGAGAGCGAGAGCGGCGGGCGTCGAGCACATCGTCCTGGCCACGTCCTATCTGGCCGAGGTCTTCGAACCGTACTTCGGCGACGGCTCGTCGCTGGGGCTGCACATCGAGTACGTGACGGAGGAGGAGCCGCTCGGCACGGGCGGCGCCATCCGCAACGTCGCCTCCCGGCTGCACTCCGGTCCGGACGAACCGGTGCTGATCTTCAACGGCGACATCCTCACGGGCCTGGACATCCGGGCGCTGGTGCGCACCCATCGAACGACGGGCGCAGACGTCTCGCTGCATCTGACGAAGGTGACGGACCCACGGGCGTACGGCCTGGTCCCCACCGATGACACGGGCCGCGTGCTGGCGTTCCTGGAGAAACCCCAGACACCCGAGGAGATCGTCACCGACCAGATCAACGCGGGGGCGTACGTCTTCCGCCGCTCCGTCATCGACACGATCCCGACGGGCCGGCCGGTGTCGGTGGAGCGGGAGACGTTCCCCGACCTGCTGGCGGCCGGAGCCCATCTCCAGGGTCTGGTCGACTCCACGTACTGGCTGGACCTCGGCACCCCGGCGGCCTTCGTGCGGGGCTCCGCGGACCTGGTGCTGGGCCGTGCCCCGTCCCCGGCGGTCCCGGGGCGCTGCGGCGACCGGCTGATCCTGCCGACGGCGAGGGTGGCACCGGACGCCAAGCTGGCGGGCGGGACCGTGGTGGGGGAGGGCGCGTTCGTGGCGGAGGGCGCGCGCGTCTTCGGCAGCACGATCCTGCCGGGCGCGGTCATCGAACCCGGCGCGGTCGTCACCGACTCGCTGATCGGCACGCGCGCGCGGGTGGGGGAGTGGTCGGTCCTCACCGGGGCGGTGATAGGCGACGGCGCGGTCGTCGGCGCCCGCAACGAACTCCGGGACGGGGTCAGGGTCTGGTGCGACGCGCGGATCCCGGCGGGGTCGGTGCGGTTCTCCTCGGACGAGTAGCCGAGGAGCCGAGGAGCCGAGGAGCCGAGGAGCCGAGGAGCCCGGTGGCCGAGGCGGCCGGGCGCGCGGTTTCGGTGCGGACGCACGTGCGGTTCGGTGGAGGGTTCGGACGGCTGGAGGCGCGGGCCTCACAGTCGTCCGATGTCCCCGTACGGCATCTTCGGCGCCCGCCGCGCCGGCGTTCTCCCGTTCAGCAGGATCAGCCGGGCCGCCCGGTGCCGCTGACCGGCATACGGCTCCAGCAGTTCCAGCATCGCCGCGTCGTCCGCGTACCGGTCCCCGGCCAGCGCCCACCCCACGATGCCCGGCAGGTGCAGGTCCCCCGTGGTCACCTCGTCCGGCGCGCCGTGACTGCGCTGCACCGTCTCCGCCGACGTCCACGGCCCGATGCCCGACACCAGCTCCAGCCGCGCCCGCGCCGCCGCCGGAGCCATCCCGGCCGCCTCCTCCAGCCGCGCCGCGACCCGCACCGCCCGCAGCACCGTGGACGCCCGCTTGTTGTCGACACCGGCCCGGTGCCACTCCCAGGAAGGGATCAGCGCCCAGGTCCGGGGCGACGGCATGACCGCCATCCGCTCGGGCGCCGGCCCCGGGGCCGGCGCCCCGTACTTCCGTACCAGCAGCCGCCACGCCCGGTACGCCTCACCGGTGGTGACCTTCTGCTCCAGGACCGACGGGATCAACGACTCCAGCACCAGCCCGGCCCGGGCCAGCCGCAGGCCCGGCCGTCGGTGCCGGGTGAGCGCCAGCAGCTTGTGCCGGGGGACGAACGCCGCCGGGTCGTCGGCGGCGCCGAGCAGGTCCGGCAGCCGGTCCAGGAACCACCCGGCCCCCGCTCCCCACGCCTCGCCCCGTACTTCGCCGGCGTGCCGCGTCACCCGCAGCGTTCCCGGTCCGGCGGGTGTCAGGCTCGTCCGCCACACGGAACCGTCCGGCAGCGCGCGGAACGTCGGGTCCCCGGACCCGCGCCGCAGCGGCCCGAGGACCAGCCCGAGGTCCAGCGGCCCGTCCGGCACCCACGTCCGGACCGACGACGGGGCGTCCGGGGCCGATACCTGCCGCGGCACCCCCGCCGGGTCGGCGGCCCGCCCGCCTCGCACGCTCGTACGAGCGGGGTGGGAAGCAGGTCGGGGGGTGGGTCGGGGAGCGAAACGTCCTGCCACGGAGGGGTCCCGGGGGGAGGGGGCGGAGGTGTGGTGGTGCGGAGGTAGGGGAAGGCGGGACTCCTACGAGGGTAGGCGCCCCGCGCGTCCCGTCCGGCTCATCGCACGGCGATGAACGCGGCCGCGTCCCGCTTTGGCCGCGGCCGCGGTTCCCCGGCGGGGTGGCCCACCGCCACCGCGCCCATCGGGTCCCAGCCCGTGGGCAGGTCCAGGACCTCGCGGACCACGTCCCGGCAGAACATCGTCGACGACACCCACGCCGAGCCCAGCCGTTCACCGGCCAGCGCGACCAGGAAGTTCTGCACGCCGGCACCCGTCGCGACCACGAACATCTCCCGCTCCGCACCGTCCCGCCGCGCGTCCCCGTAGGTGTGCGAGCCCTCCATGACCAGGCAGGGCACGACCAGGCAGGGCGCGTTGCGCAGGACGTCGCCGCGGCGGACCCGCTTGGCGACGGACTCCTCCGACTTGCCGTCACGGCGCAGGTCCGCGATCCAGGCGTCCCGCATCGCGTCGAGCAGCCGGGTCCGGGACTCCCGCGACTCCAGCAGGACGAAGCGCCACGGGGTGGTGTGGTGCGGCGCCGGAGCCGTCACGGCCGCGGCCACCGCGCGGCGCACCGCTCCCGGGTCGACCGGCTCGTCGGTGAAGGCCCGTACCGTGCGGCGCTGGGTCACCGCCTGCCGTACCGCCTCCGACGTGCCGAGGCGGAACATGTCGTCGCGGGAGTCGCGGACCATGGCCCGCGCACCCTCGCCGTGCTCGTCGTCGGCCGTCACCAGGGCGGACAGCCCGCGTACGACGGCCACCGGCAGGCCTGCGGCCTTGCCCTTGACCAGGTCGCCCGCCGCGGCGAGTTCGTCGGCGGTGGCGACCACGGTGGCGCTCAGCGGATTGCCGTACGCGTCCGTCCCGCCGCGCAGGTCGTCCAGGACGTGGACGCCCGCGGCGCCGATCGCGACGTCCGTCAGCCCCGTCCGCCAGGGGCGTCCGAAGGTGTCGGTGACGAGCACACCGACCGTGACCCCGAGGGCGTCCCGCAGGCCCTCGCGGATCGCCCGCGCGGACGCGTCCGGATCCTCGGGGAGCAACAGCACCGTGCCCGAGGGCGTGTTGGAGGCGTCGACCCCGGCCGCGGCCATGACGAGGCCCTGCCGGTTCTCGACGATGCGCAGGGGACCGCGCCGGGCCACCACCCGTACCGTCTCCGCGTCGATCGCGGCCTCCCGGTCGGAGGCATCCAGGATCCGGCCCTCCGCCTTGGAGACGATCTTGGAGGTGACGAGCAGCACGTCCCCGTCGGCCAGCCCCGGCTCCGCGACCGCGATCAGCTTCGCGAGGTCGTCCCCCTGCCGGACCTCGGGCAGTCCCGCGACGGCCCACACCCGGTATCCGTCGGACGCCGCGCCACCCGCGGGTACGCCGTCGTCGTGCACACGCTTGCCGTTCAAACCGCCCGCACCTCCTCCGCGAGTGCCAGCGCCTCCCGGGCCATCCGCGCGGTGGCGTCGGCGTCGGTCATCATCAGGGGCACGGCCCGGCAGCGGATCCCCGCCTCCTCGATGCGCTGCACACCGGCCGCGTCGACCGTGTCGACCAGCCAGCCGTCCAGCAGGCCCGAGCCGTAGTGCTCGGCCACCGCCCACGCCGTGGATTCGACGCCGACCGCCGCGAGCACCTTGTCGGCCATGCCGCGCACGGGCGCGTTGCCGACGATCGGCGACAGGCCGACCACCGGCACGCCCGCCTCGGCGATCGCCTCCCGGATGCCGGGGACGGCGAGGATCGTGCCGATGGAGACGACCGGGTTGGACGGCGGGAAGAGGATCACGTCGGCCGCGGCGATCGCCTCCAGCACACCCGGCGCCGGCTTCGCCTGCTCCGCGCCGACCGGCACCACCGCCTCGGCCGGGACCGACGCCCGCAGCCGCACCCAGTACTCCTGGAAGTGGATCACCTTGCGTGTACCGGAGCCCGCCGCGGAGCCCGGCGGGGTTTCCCCGGCCCCGGACCCCGCCGACGGCCCCGCCGCCGGGTCGCCCTCGGGCAGGGTGACGGCGACATGCGTCTCCACGCGGTCGTCGGTCATCGGGATCAGCCGGACGCCCGGCTGCCAGCGGTCGCAGAGGGCCTCCGTCACCGCGCTCAGCGGATAGCCGGCGGCGAGCATCTGCGTCCGCACGATGTGCGTGGCGAAGTCCCGGTCGCCGAGTCCGAACCATCCCGGGCCGACGCCGTACGCCGCGAGCTCCTCCTTGAGTCGGAAGCTCTCGTCGGTCCGCCCCCAGCCCCGCTCCTCGTCGATGCCGTCGCCGAGGGTGTACATCACCGTGTCGAGGTCCGGGCAGACCTTCAGCCCGAAGAGGTGGATGTCGTCCCCGGTGTTGCCGATGACCGTGATGTCCGCGTCCGGCACGGCCCGCTTCAGACCGCGAAGGAAACGGGCACCGCCGATGCCGCCTGCCAGAACCACAATGCGCATGGGAAACAGTCTGTCAGCCGCAGGGCGGGTCGCGGCACCGTGTCGGGCGGTCGGTCACGCACGAGGTCAGGCCCGCGGCCGGGCAGGGGTGCGTGCAGAGGGCGTGCGGGGGGTGGGTCAGGCGGTCAGCGTCCGGGGCTCCGTACGCGCCTCGCAGTGCGGGGCGGCCGGGTGCATCGGCATCTCGGTCAGGCCCGGGTAGTACACGTGCAGGCTGACCGCCGGCTCCAGCGCGTCATTGACGACCTCATGTGCGTAGCCCGGCGCGAACACCCTCTCCGTGCCCGTCGTCAGCGCGCGGGTGCCGCGTTCGGTGCGCTCGGTGAGGGTGCCGTCCAGGACGGTCAGGACACCGGAGGAGCGGCCGTGGTCGTGCAGTCCGCTGCCCTGGCCGGGCACCCAGGACAGCAGCCACACCTCGTAGCCGGGTGCCGCGAGGAGCCGGTGGTACCAGCGGCTGCTCGCGTCGTACCGCACCAGGTGCTCCCACTGGGACCGGTCGGCGGCGAGGGAACGGGCCAGGCCGACGAACTCGGCGACGGTGGCCGGGTGCTCGCGCGGGGTCTGCAGGAGGTGCGGTACTTCGAGGATGTCGCCGGCGATCTGGAGGTCACTGTCGCTGTTCATGGATGCGGTGGTTCCTCGGCGGAGAAGCGGTCGGGAAGTAGGGGGGAAGCAGTGGGGTGAGGCCGTCGGGCGAGGCCGCGCGGAGAGCCGGCCTGCCGGAGACGACGTGCCGCGTGTGTCCGGGTCACGGACGGCGGCGAGAAGTGCCCTGATGGGAGCGGAGGAAACAGCGGTCGAGTCGAGGGTGACTCGAAGGGCAGGAGCGCGTTGGGCTCAACAACCGGAACAGCGACAGCTACAGCGAGCGCGGGCAGCACCGAGGGACCCGGCGGAGCGGGTCGAGGTGAGTGCCAAGTTCGCGAGCATGCCCATAAGGACAGCGGCTCATGCCTTCAGTGTCAACTCGACCCACGGATCGTGGGCACGGTTCACCCCATCCGGTTCACTGCGAGACGAAAGGTTTGCTCACGTGATTCCGGGGACACAAGGCGCACATGGCCGGGCGCACAAGTGCCGTTGCGGTCCTGTGATCCGAATGTGATCCGGGTCGCTGTGGCGTTGGTGTGTCAACGGGATCGATCGACCGGGCGTCTCACTCCGTGAACGGTCCGCGCGGGGCGGGTCGCTCGTGCGGCCCGCCCATGCGTCAACGTTTATGGCGATTTGAACACTTTCGGCTTGGGCTTGGTTCCGCAGAGTGAATAAGGGGGCCAATAGCAGATCTCGGCTTGACTCGCCCGGATGAGCACACTTGTAATTTCACTCGTGTCGTTCGGCCGGAATCGGTAACGACAGCATCACGGGGACGCGAAAGACGGACGAGGGGCGCACATGACGGAGCTGGTGCAGCAACTGCTGGTCGACGACGCGGACGAGGAAATCGGCTGGCAGGAGCACGCGCTGTGCGCCCAGACCGACCCCGAGTCGTTCTTTCCCGAGAAGGGCGGTTCCACCCGGGAGGCCAAGAAGGTCTGCCTCGCTTGTGAGGTCCGCTCCGAGTGCCTCGAATACGCCCTTGCCAACGACGAACGCTTCGGCATCTGGGGCGGCCTGTCCGAGCGGGAGCGCCGCAGACTGAAGAAGGCCGCCGTCTGAGGGGCGGCACTTCGCACGCGTCCATCCGCGTGCGTGCCTCGGTCGTGACATCCGCGTGCGCGCCTTGTTCTTACATACGTCATACATGCCGGGTGTGCGCATACATCCGGCATGTATCGCTTACGGCCCGTCGCGTGTGGGTTGTCCACAGGCGGCGGGCCGCCTTGTTGTTCAGCCGATAGTGTGGTTGCTCGTCCGAGACGCCACGCCGCCCCCACCGGGCACGGGCGTCCCCCACAGTCCACTGAACCGGGGCCCGTACCTCGATGTCCGTGCACAGTCACCCGGCAGCCCGTCAAGACGCCGCTGCCGCACCAGAGTTCCCGCGTCATGTGGTGACCGCGGTCCTCGTCTCCCATGACGGAGCCCGCTGGCTGCCCGACGCGCTCGCCGGGCTACTCGGCCAGGAGCGCACCGTCCAGTTCGCCATGGGAGCCGACACAGGCAGCGCGGACGACTCCGCCCGGCTGGTCACCGAAGCCCTCGGCGACGACCACGTCCTGCACCTCGCCCGGCGCACCGGCTTCGGCCAGGCCGTCGAGGAGTGCCACCGTGCCGCGCCGCACCTCACCCCGGACGACCTGCCCTACCTGAAGCGGCCCAGCGGCTGGGACCCGGTCACGCGCAGCTGGCACGACGACGCGTACGACCTGCCCGACCTCCCGCACGGGGAGCCGGTGCAGTGGCTGTGGCTGCTGCACGACGACTGCGCCCCCGAACCCGACGCGCTGGCCCGCCTGCTGGGCGTCGTGGAGAACGAGTACGAAGCCGGCCGTGACGACGTAGCCGTCGTCGGCCCCAAGCTCCGCGGCTGGTACGACCGCCGGCAGCTGCTGGAGGTCGGTGTCTCCATCGCCAACTCCGGCCGCCGCTGGACCGGCCTGGACCGCCGCGAACAGGACCAGGGCCAGCACGACCAGGTCCGGTCCGTCCTGTCGGTGTCCACCGCCGGCATGCTGATCCGCCGCGATGTCTTCGACGAACTCGGCGGATTCGACCGGCATCTGCCCCTGATGCGGGACGACGTCGACCTGTGCTGGCGCGCGCACGCGGCCGGACACCGGGTCCTGGTCGCCCCCGACGCGGTCGTACGGCATGCCGAGGCCGCCTCCCGTGAGCGCCGCGCCGTCGACTGCGTGGGCCGCACCGCCGCCTCCCCGCACAAGGTGGACAAGGCGGGCGCCGTCCACACCCTGCTCGTCAACACCCGTACCGCGACACTGCCCTGGGTGCTGCTGCGGCTCGTCCTCGGCACCGTGCTGCGGACCTTCGCCTATCTCGTCGGCAAGGTCCCGGGGCAGGCCGTCGACGAGATACGCGGCCTCGTGGGTACCCTGCTGCGGCCCGAACGCATCCTCGCCGGACGGCGCCGCCGGGGCAGCCCGCAGATCGACAAGGGCGAACTGCGGGCGCTGTTCCCGCCGCCCGGCGCGACCGTCCGCGTCACCGTCGAACAGGCCGCGGGCGACCTCGTCGGCCGCTCCGACCCCGAGGCCACCACCGGCGCCGGACGGCACGGCGGCGCCGTCGAGTCCGGACCCGGCGGGGACGACGCCGACTTCATCGAGGTCGAGCAGTTCGCCCGGCTCAAGCGGATCGCCCGCAAACCCGGCCCGGTGCTCTTCCTGCTCCTGCTGCTCGTCTCCCTCGCGGCCTGCCGCGCCCTCCTCGGCAGCGGCGCGCTCGCGGGCGGCGCCCTGCTGCCCGCCCCCGCCGGCTCCGGCGAACTGTGGGCGCGGTACACGGACACCTGGCACGCGGTGGGCGCCGGCGGCACCGGTTCCGCACCGCCCTACCTCGCCCTCGTGGCGTCCCTGGCCACCCTGATGCTCGGCTCGACCGGGCTCGTCGTGACGGTCCTGCTCATCGGCTCGGTGCCGCTGGCCGGCCTCAGCGCGTACTTCGCCTCCCGCCCGCTCGTCGAGTCCCGGCTGCTGCGCGCCTGGGCCGCCATCGCCTACGCCTTCCTGCCCGCCGTCGCGGGCGCCCTCGCCGGCGGCCGGATCGGCACCGCCGTGCTCGCCGTCCTGCTGCCGCTGATCGCCCGCGCGGGCATCGCTGCCGGCGGGCTCACCCACGCCCCCGGCGTCCGCGGCAGTTGGCGCGCGACCTGGGCGTACGCGCTGCTGCTGACCCTCACCACCGCGTTCACCCCGATCGTCTGGCCCATCGCCCTGGTCCTCGGCCTCGGCGTCCTCGCCCTGCGCAGGTCCGACCTCCCGGCGTACGGGCTCCGTTTCCTGGCCCAGCTCGGCACCCCGCTGCTGGTCCTCGCCCCCTGGTCGCTGTCGCTGCTCCCGTTCGGCTTCTTCCAGGAGGCGGGCCTGGAGTACGGCGCCTCCGCCGCCTCCGCCCTCGACCTGCTCGGCGCGAGCCCCGGCGGCCCCGGGGCGGCCGGCGGGCTGGTACTCATCGGCCTCGTGCTCGCCGCCCTCGCGGCCCTGCTCCGCTCCGAGCGCCTGCTCGCCATCCGCGCCGCCTGGGCGGTCGCCCTGGTCGGACTCGTCTTCGCGGTCCTGTCCAACGGCTCCACCTGGGCCGGGCCCGCGACGCTCGTCCACGGCATCGCCCTGCTGGCCGCGGCCACGCTCGGCGCCGACGGGGCGCGCTCGCGGGTCGCCGAGCAGAGCTTCGGCTGGCGCCAGCCGGTCGCCGTGCTGATCGCCCTCGCCTGCGCGGCCGGCCCGCTGCTGGTCGCCGCCGGCTGGGTGCTCCGCGGCGCCGACGGACCGCTCGCGCGGCGCGATCCCGTGCAGGTGCCCGCGTTCGTCGCCGAGGAGAGCGGCACCCGCGACCAGGCCCGCACCCTCGTCCTCGACAGCGACTCCGCCGCCCGCGTCGACTACGTGCTGGTCCGCGGCTCCGGTGCCCGCATGGGCGATGCAGAGATCGCCGCCTCGGCCGGTGTGAACACCGGGCTCGACAAGGTCGTCGCCAACCTCGTCGCCGGCTCCGGCGCCGACCAGGCCGACCAGCTCGGCGGATTCGCGGTGCGCTACGTCCTCGTCCACCCGGGCGCGCCCCGCGACGTCACCCGTGTCCTGGACGCCACGCCCGGTCTGACCCGGCTCAGCCAGCAGGCGGGCGGCGCGCTGTGGCGCGTCGACCAGAACGTGGCCCGCGCGACCATCGTCCCCGCCAAGGGCGGCGAGGGCGGCGAGCCGCAGGCCGTGGCCGCCGGACCCGTCGAGATCAGCACCGAGATCCCCGACGGCGCCGGGGGACGCGTCCTGCGCCTGGCCGACGCCGCGGCCGACGGCTGGACCGCCACCCTCGACGGCAAGCCGCTGACCCGCACCACGGTCGACGGCTGGGCCCAGGGCTTCCAGCTCCCCGCCACCGGCGGACAGCTGGTCGTCACCTACGAGGAGTCGTTCACCCACACCGCCTGGCTGTGGGCGCAGGGTCTGCTCGCCGTCGTCCTCGTCGTGCTCGCCCTGCCCGGCCGCCGCCGCGACGTCGACGACGACCTGCCCGAGGAACCGGACGTCCCCGCCGAGGCACTCGCCGGCGACGGCCGCCGCGCCCGCCGCCTGCGCGCCCAGGCCGAGGCGGAAGCCGCGGCCGCCGAGGAGGCGGGCACGGACCGGGATGCGGACGACGGCGGGGCCGAGGGCGCGGACGACGAGTTCGACGCCCCGCCCCAGCCCGTGGCCCTTCCGCAGCAGCGGCCCTACGACGAATGGGACGCGTCGAGCTACCCGAATCCGAACCCCGAGTACGACGACGCCTACACCGCCGCCTCGTACCCGCAGGAACAGCAGCAGCCGCCATCGCAACAGGAGCAGCAACAGGATCAGCAGCAACAGCAACAGCAACAGCAACAGCAGTACGCGACGGACGGTTACGGACAGCCGTACCAGGAGGACCCGTACCAGGGCGGCCAGGGCGGCCAGGGCGGCCAGGGCGGTCAGGGTGGCCAGTACGACCCGTACGCCTACGACGGCACGCCCCAGCAGCCGCAGTACGACCCGGCGACGTACGACCCGTCGGCGTACGGACAGGGCTACGAGGGTTACGACGGCTACGACCAGACCTACGCGCAGGGCTACGAGGCGTCGTACGACCCCGAGCAGCCGCACCGCCCCCACCCGGGCAGTGAGCGTCCCGACGGGAGCCAGCAGTGAACCGCACCACCCTGTCCCTGATCGCGGGAGCCACCGCGCTCGCCGCCGTCACCGGCTTCGCCGTCCTGACCGCGCCGGATCCCACGGCCGCGGACGACGGCGTCGCGACGGCGGTCCGCCTGCCCGTGGAACGCTCGAGCCTGCTGTGCCCGACGCCCAGCAGCTCCGACCTCGCCGAGACGACGTACACGTCCTTCACGCCCGTCACGAAGGGCACGGAGAGCGAGGGCAGCGCCGCACTCCGGCCGGCCATCGCGGGACAGCCCGCGGAGGAGGGCACGGAGGACGGCGAGAAGGGCGGCGACGGGGAGAAGTCCGCCGAGTCCGCGAAGCCTGAGAAGCCCGAGAAGCCGGTGCTGGAGCACAAGAAGGAGCCCGGCGAGCCGGTCACCGCGGACGTCTCCGGAGGCGAGGAACCCGCGCTCCTCGGCACCGCCGAGGGCCGCTTCGCTCCCGGCTGGACCGTGCAGCAGACCACCGAGGTCGCCGCGGGCACCGGCCGGGGCCTCCAGGGCGTCACCTGCACCGCCCCGGACACGGAATTCTGGTTCCCCGGTGCGAGCACCGCGACCGAGCGCACCGACTACGTCCACCTGACCAACCCCGACGACTCCGCCGCCGTCGTGGACATCGAGGTCTACGGCAAGGACGGCGCTCTCGAGACCGAGACGGGGGAGGGCATCACGGTCAAGCCGCACTCCTCCGAACCGGTGCTGCTGTCCACGCTCACCGACGAGGAGCAGACCGATGTGACGGTCCACGTCGTCGTCCGCAGCGGGCGGGTCGGCGCGGCCGTGCAGGCCCTGGACAACTCGCTCGGCGGGGACTGGCTGGCCGCGTCGGCCGATCCGGCGGGCAGCCTGGTCCTGCCCGGCATCCCCAAGGACGCCACCGCCGTACGCCTGGTCGTCTTCACCCCCGGCAATGTCGACGCCGACCTGAAGGTGCAGCTCGCGTCGCCCTCCGGGCTGATCACACCGGCCGGCAACGAGACGGTGCATGTGAAGGGCGGGATGACGACCGCCGTCGACCTCGGCGACGTCACGCGTGGCGAGGCGGGCTCCCTGGTCCTCACGCCGACGGACCGCTCGGTGCCCGTCGTGGCGGCCGTCCGGGTGCTGCGTGGCAAGGGCGACAACCAGGAGTCGGCCTTCGTCCCGGCGGCCCGCGAGGTCGGCCTGCGGGCGACGTCCGTCGACAACACGGCCAAGGGCAGCACCCTCGCCGTGACCGCACCCGAGGGTGCCGCCAAGGTCAAGGTCACCGTGTCCGCGGGCACCGAGGGCGGTACGTCGGCGACCGAGACGTACACGATCAAGGCCGGTACCACCCAGAACATCGAGGTCCCGGTCCCGGACGACGTCAAGGGCACGTACGCGCTGACGGTCGAGCCCGAGTCGGACGACGCCCCCGTCTACGCCTCCCGGACCCTCACCGCCCCGGACGACGGCGTCCCCGCCTTCACCGTCCAGACCCTCCCCGACGACCGGGGCATGGTGGCGGTACCGCAGGCGGAGGAGGACCTGTCGGTCCTGCAGAAGTAGGAACTGTCAGAAGCAGGAGCCGCCGGCGCCCGTAGGGCGGGACGTACGGGGTGAACCGCGCGGGTGTCCGCACGGCGGGTTCACCCCGTGCGGGCGCCGGGGCGGCTGCTCGGGCCTCGGTGCATCAGTCCTCGGCGTATCAGTCCTCGCCGTACCGGGGATCCACGGTCTCCGGCGTCAGTCCCAGCAGTTCGGCGACCTGCTCCACGACGACCTCGTGGACCAGCGCCGCCCGCTCGTCGCGTCCCTTGGTGCGGATCTCCACCGGCCGACGGTAGACCACGACCCGCGCGGGGTGCCCCTCGTGGGTCGGCACGGTGCCGCCCAGCGGCACCGTCTCGTCGCTCCACCCCGCTCCGGGCGCGTCCAGACGCGGGACCTCCAGCACGAGGAAGTCGATGTCGGCCAGCTGAGGCCACCGACGCTCCAGCCGCTCCACGGAGTCCTGCACCAGATCCGCGAACGTCTCCGCGCGGCTGGCGGCCAGCGGAACCTGGGGTGGCGCGATCGGCCCGCGCATGCCCCGGCCGTGGCGATCACGACGGCGGGGCCCGCGGTCGGCGGCACGGGGCGTCACAGGGGTGTCCATCACGGTGAAGCGTAGTCTCCGCCGGTCCGACGCGCCCGACCCCCACACGGCTTCCGGACCTCGGCCTCGCACGGGCTCGGCACCCTGCTCCCCACCCGCTTCGGATTCCGGCTCCCGCACGGCGCCGGAACACCGCCCCGTACGGCGTCGGGGCGCGGCGTCGGACCGTCCGGCTCGACATGTCGTCGCATGACCGTTCCGGCCAAGGTTCGACTCGATTCCCTATCTTTCAGGGGCCGGTGATCTCAAGGTATTTGACGGTATTTGTACCAAGTGATGACCGGAGGGGGAGCCGTAGACGTTCCGAATGCGAGCGTCGGAGCAGGTCAACAGCGTGTGTCGACAGGGGCGTATGGGGCCTTTCAGGCCACGACACGGGGGAACGCGCAGGAGGGGAGTCGTCGCGGCCCGCTCAAGAGTGCGGTACCGTCCAACATCGTGAGCCCTGTACGTCGCTGTTCGCGCACCGCTTGCGGCCGTCCCGCCGTTGCGACGCTGACGTACGTCTACGCCGACTCGACCGCGGTCCTCGGCCCGCTCGCCACCTACGCCGAACCCCACTGCTACGACCTGTGCGCCGAGCACTCCGAGCGCCTCACCGCGCCGCGCGGCTGGGAGGTCGTCCGTCTGCTCGACGGTTCGGCCCCGGCGCGGCCCAGCGGAGACGATCTCGAAGCGCTCGCGGACGCGGTGCGTGAAGCGGCCCGCCCCCGGGAGCGGTCGGCCGGCGGTGCGGGGCGCGGCGCGGACCCGATGGAGGTCGCGCGCCGCGGCCACCTGCGCGTGCTCCGCTCTCCCGACAACTGATGCCGGACAACCGTGCTTGAGCTCTGACGCCTGAGTGCTGAACGGACTTCGCAAGCACGGCCGTTCGCGTGGCCGTGTCGATTGTCCGTGTTCGCCGTTCCTTCCTTCCTCCCTCCCGCCCCACCTGTCCCGTGAGTAAGGTGCCGCACGCCCATTGACGCGCGCTTGTCGAGGACACGACCATTCCGAGGACGTAGCGAGATTCTTCTTCCGCATTGCGGAATCCAGGAGGCGCGTCCGTGTACGTCCAGGAACTGGAACCCGTCGTCGGCTCACTCGGTCTGTCCGCCCTCGTGGCGGCGCTGCCCCTCGTGATCGTCCTCGTCCTGCTCGGCGGCCTGCGCATGAAAGCGCACCTGGCGGGCCTGATCGGCCTGTTAGGTGCCGTTCTGGTGGCCTGCCTGGCCTACCGCATGCCTCTGGACCAGACACTCTCCAGCGCCGTCCAGGGAGCGGTCTTCGGCCTCTTCCCCATCATGTGGATCGTCGTCAACGCGCTGTGGGTGTACCGGATGACGGTCCGCACCCAGCACTTCGACATCCTGCGCCGCTCCTTCGGACAGCTCTCCGACGACCCGCGGATCCAGGCCCTGGTCGTCGCCTTCTGCTTCGGGGCACTGCTGGAGGCGCTCGCCGGGTTCGGCGCCCCCGTCGCGATCTCCGCCGTGATGCTCGTGGCCCTCGGTTTCGACCCGGTCCGGGCCGCCGTCGTCGCGCTCGTCGCCAACACCGCGCCGGTGGCGTTCGGCGCCATGGGCACGCCGGTCGTCACGCTCGCCCAGGTGACCGGCCTGCCGCTGGACTCGGTGGCGTCCGTCGTCGGCCGCCAGACCCCGCTGCTCGCCCTCGTGGTGCCGCTGGTGCTGGTCTGGCTGGTGGACGGGCGGCGCGGGCTGCGGGACACCTGGATTCCCGCGGTGGCCTGCGGAGTCGCCTTCGCCATCGCCCAGTTCGTCGCCTCCAACTATGTCTCCGCGCAACTCGCCGACATCGCCGCGGCTCTGGCCGGCGCGGGCGCCCTGGTCGCCGTACCGCACTCGCGCGTGCCCGCCTCCGAGGCCGTCCGCACCTCCGTGCTGACCGGTGCGCGCAGCGAGGAACTGGACGAGGAGGACCCGCGCCGCGAGGTCGTGCGGGCGTACGCCCCGTACGCGCTGATCGTGGTGATCTTCTCCGTCGCGCAGATCCCGGTGGTCAAGGACTGGCTGGCCGGGGCGACCCAGAAGTTCGACTGGCCCCTCCTCGACGTCGTCGCGCCGAACGGCGAACCGGTCGGCGCCAATGTGTTCACCTGGCCCGTCGTCTCCACCGGCGGCACCCTCGTCCTGTTCGCCGGCGTGGCCACCGCGGTCGTGCTCGGCCTGCACGCGCGCGTGGCGGTCAGGGAATGGCTCGCGACCGTGTACGAACTGCGGTTCGCGATCCTCACGGTGACCTCGGTGCTGGCGCTCGCCTACGTCATGAACCTCTCCGGCCAGGCGGCGACGATCGGCTACTTCGTGGCCGCCGCCGGTGCCGGACTCGCCTTCCTGTCACCCGTCCTCGGCTGGTTCGGCGTCGCCGTCACCGGCTCGGACACCTCGGCCAACGCGCTCTTCGGCGCCCTCCAGGTGACCGCCGCACGGGAGTCCGGACTGTCGCCCGAACTGCTCGCGGCCGCGAACAGTTCGGGCGGTGTCCTCGGCAAGATGATCTCGCCGCAGAACCTCACCATCGCCTGCGCCGCCGTCGGACTGGCGGGCAAGGAAGGGGACCTGCTGCGCAAGGTGCTGCCCTGGAGCCTCGGCCTGCTGCTCGTCATGTGCCTGATCGTGGTGGGGCAGAGCACCTTCGTGCTCGGGTGGATGCTGCCCTGACCCGAGGCGGCGTCCGTGAGTCCGGCCGCTCCCACCGGGTACGAGTCCGGCCGGCCCCACCGCACGAGTCCGGCCGGTCACCACGGGACTGCCCGCAGCGGAGTGTCATCCTCTGCGGGTAGTTTGTGGTGACCGACAGGACCTTTGGAAGGGCTGGCCGTGGCTGTTGATCTGTCACAGATCGTCAAGGCGTACGACGTGCGCGGGATCGTCCCCGACCAGTGGGACGAGTCCCTGGCCGAACTCTTCGGCGCCGCCTTCGCGCGCGTGACCGGGGCGAGCGCCATTGTCACCGGGCACGACATGCGGTCCTCCTCGCCCGGCCTGTCGGGCGCCTTCGCCCGCGGCGCCGCGGCCCAGGGCGTCGACGTGACCGAGATCGGCCTCTGTTCCACGGACCAGCTCTACTACGCCTCCGGCACCCTGGACCTGCCCGGCGCGATGTTCACCGCCTCGCACAACCCGGCCCGGTACAACGGCATCAAGCTGTGCCGCGCGGGCGCCGCGCCCGTCGGCCAGGACACGGGCCTGACGGAGATCCGCGAACTCGTCGAGAAGTGGAGCGAGTCGGGCGCCCCCGAGTCGGCTGCCACGGCGGGAACCGTCACCCGGCGCGAGACGCTGGACGACTACGCGGCACACCTGCGCTCCCTCGTCGACCTGACCTCCGTCCGGCCCCTGAAGGCCGTCGTCGACGCGGGCAACGGCATGGGCGGCCACACCGTCCCCTCCGTCCTGGCCGGCCTGCCGCTCACCGTCGTCCCGATGTACTTCGAACTCGACGGCAGCTTCCCCCACCACGAGGCCAACCCGCTCGACCCGGCCAACCTCGTCGACCTGCAGCAGCGGGTCCGCGAGGAGGGCGCCGACCTAGGTCTCGCCTTCGACGGCGACGCCGACCGCTGCTTCGTCGTCGACGAGCGCGGCGAGCCGGTCTCCCCCTCCGCGATCACCGCCCTGGTCGCCTCCCGCGAACTCGCCCGCAACGGCGGCAAGGGCACGATCATCCACAACCTGATCACCTCCTGGTCGGTGCCCGAGGTCGTCGAGGAGAACGGCGGTACACCGGTACGCACCCGCGTGGGCCACTCCTTCATCAAGGCCGAGATGGCCACCAGCGGCGCGATCTTCGGCGGCGAGCACTCGGCGCACTACTACTTCCGAGACTTCTGGAACGCCGACACGGGCATGCTCGCCGCCCTGCACGTCCTCGCCGCCCTCGGCGGCCAGCAGGGCACCCTGTCCGCCCTGGTCGACCAGTACGACCGCTACGCGGGCTCCGGCGAGATCAACTCCACGGTCGACGACCGGTCGGCCCGCCTCGCCGCGATCAGGGCCGCGTACGAGGGCCGCGACGGCATCACCCTGGACGAACTGGACGGCCTCACCGTCACCGCCGCCGACTGGTGGTTCAACGTCCGCCCCTCCAACACGGAACCCCTCCTGCGCCTGAACGCGGAGGCCCGCGACCAGGCCACCATGACCAGAATCCGCGACGAGGCCCTGACCATCATCCGAGGCTGATCCGGCCCGCGGACAGCTGAGCGGCCCGTACGGCACGCTGCAACGGCACCTGCGCCCGTCGGGCATCGGGTGCCGCGAGGAACGGCCCGCGTGTGGCCTGCGGACCGTCCGTTCGGTGCGACCGGTCGGGGCTGCTCCCGATGGCTTCCGCGTTGCTGCGGGTGGCCGGGCGTCCGCACAGCGCGGGGGAGGCGCGGGCCTTGAAGCCGGGGGAGGCATGACCACCGGCCCCGCCGCGAGGGCATCCGCGTCGCCGGGGCCGGGCTCCGCGAGGACCGGCACGTGCGCGTGCCCCACGGACCGTCCCCCCGTGTGACCGCCGGGGCGAACCGGCCCGCTGCGCGCACAGCCATGTCGGGCACCGCGCAAACCTCTCGTCCCGAAGCCGCGGCGGCCCGTGTCCGGCAACGGGCGGCTCGTGTCCGGGCAATGGGCTGCCCGCGTCCGGCACCCCCCCCGGGCGGGCCCGTGAGCGTGTACCCGGCGGCCACCGCGTGCCCCGCCGGACCGGGGCACGCGGTGGCCGCCGGCCCCGACATCCGCTGCTCGCCCGCCGTGCCGCCCACCGGCGGTACCCTGACCAGGCACATCCGCATACGCCCGCCCCGAAGGGAACCACCCCATGCCGCTGGAAACCGGCCTCCTGGAGATCCTCGCCTGCCCGGCCTGCCACTCTTCCCTCAAGGAGCAGGACAACGAGCTGATCTGCACCGGCCAGGAGTGCGGCCTGGCGTACCCGGTCCGCGACGGCATCTCCGTCCTCCTCGTCGACGAGGCCCGCCGCCCCGCGTAAGCGACGACCCTGCGCACCAGCGACCCGCCGCCCCGCGTACTGACGTCCCGCCGATCGGAGGCAGCCGCCCCATGCTCGACGAATCGCTGCTCGACTCACCGGAGGGCCTCGCCGAGGCCGACCGCCGCGGGTTGCTCCGTGGCGCCGCCGAGGCGGGCGCCTGTGTCCGCACCGCCGCGCGGCATGCCGCCGAGGCCGGTGTCCACGACCTCAAACCCGACGGACGCCCCCGCGCCGTCCTCATCGCGGGCCCCGGCGCGGCCGCCACCCAGACCGCCGACCTCCTCGGCACCCTCGCCGGCGCGGGCAGCCCCGTCACCCGGCTCGCGCCCACCGGCGTGGCCCCCGCCGCGGGCGCGCTGCGCTGGGAGCTGCCCGGCTGGGCCGGTTCCGTGGACCTGCTCCTGATCGCCACCCCGGACGGCACCGAGCCGGGCCTGTCCCTGCTCACCGAACAGGCCTACCGCCGCGGCTGCACCGTCGTCGCCGTGGCCCCCGCCCGGACCCCGCTCGCCGACACGGTCAGCGGCTCCCACGGCCTGTTCGTCCCCATGGCGACCACGTCCTACGAACAGGACGAACCCCTCGCCGCCTCCGCCCCCGGAGTTCTGTGGGCGCTGCTCACCCCGCTGCTCGTGCTCCTGGACCGCGTCGGCCTGCTCACCGCCCCGCCGGACGCCCTGGAGAAGGTCGCCGACCGGCTCGACCACATCGCCGAACGCTGCGGCCCGGCCATCGCCGCCTACAGCAACCCCGCCAAGACCCTGGCCGCCGAACTCGCCGACGCGCTACCCGTCGTGTGGACCGAGGGAACCTCGGCCGGCCCGGCGGGCCGCCGCTTCGCCGCCGCGCTCGCGGAACTGTCCGGCGCCCCCGCCGTCGTCGCCGAACTCCCCGAGGCGCTCAGCGCGCACAGCGCCCTGTTGGCCGGCCCGCTCGCCGGCCGCGCCAACCCGGACGACTTCTTCCGCGACCGCGTGGAGGAAACCCCCGCCCTGCACGCGCGCGTGGTGCTGCTCCGCGACCGCCCGACCGGCGGCCTCACCGCCGCCCCGGCCGCCCGTGAGCTGGCCCTCGGCCACGACACACCGATCAGCGAACTCGAACCGGAGGAGGGCGGCGAACTGGAGACCCTCGCCGAGCTGATCGCCGTCACGGATTTCGCCGCCGTTTACCTGGCGCTCACTTCGAGAGCCTGATCATGCCCGGGGCGGCCCGACCTGGGCGGCCTGCCCGGACGTCCCGACGCGGAAGCCCCGACGCGGAAGCCCCGACGTGAGCGGGCCGACGTGGCCCGCTCTCCGTACGAGAACCTGCCGAAGGACAAGGACCCAGAGAGAACCCCGTGACTCCGCTCCCCCTCCCGAAGGAAGGGGGCTTCCAACCCGAGGATTGCGGTCCAGCCCGAACCGATCCCTTGCGGGACACCAGAAAACGTACATCAGGGATTCGATTCCCCCACCGGCTGAAGTCGGTGGTTCCCTCGAAAGAGGTCCGATGGATCGCCTCGACAACGCCATCCGCCCCTACGCCTGGGGTTCCACCACCGCCATCGCCCAACTGCTCGGCGTCGAACCGACCGGTGAGCCGCAGGCGGAGATGTGGATGGGCGCCCATCCCGGCGCGCCCTCGCGCACCGGCCGGGGCACACTCGCCGAGGTCATCGACGCCGACCCGGAGCGGGAACTCGGCGCGGCCTCGGTCGCGAAGTTCGGTCCGCGCCTGCCCTTCCTCCTCAAACTCCTCGCCGCCGGCGCGCCGCTGTCCCTCCAGGTCCACCCCGACCTGGACCAGGCGAAGGCCGGCTACGCGGACGAGGAACAACGTGGCGTCCCCGCCGACGCCGCGCACCGCACCTACAAGGACGCCAACCACAAGCCCGAACTGGTCTGCGCCCTCACCGACTTCGACGGCCTCTGCGGCTTCCGCGACCCGCTGCGCGCCGCCGAACTGCTCGATGCCCTCGGCGTGGACTCCCTCAAGCCGTACGTCGACCTGCTGCACGCCCACCCCGAGGAAGCGGCCCTGCGCGAGGTCCTCACCGCGATCCTCACCGCCGACCGCGACGAGATGGCCCACACCGTCACGGAAGCGGCCGCCGCCTGCGACCGCCTCGGTGGCGAACACGCCCCGTACGCCGACATAGCCCACCACTACCCGGGCGACCCCGGTGTCATCGCCGCCATGCTCCTCAACCACGTCCGGCTCCAGCCCGGCGAGGCCCTCTACCTCGGCGCCGGCGTCCCGCACGCCTACCTGAACGGCCTCGGCGTCGAGATCATGGCCAACTCCGACAACGTCCTGCGCTGCGGACTGACCCCCAAGCACGTCGACGTCCCCGAACTCCTGCGCATCGTCCGCTTCGAGGCCGGCGACCCCGGCGTGCTGCGCCCGGAGGCCGCACCGGACGGCGAGGAGCTCTACGACACCCCCACCGACGAGTTCCGGCTCTCCCGCTACGCCCTGCCCGCCGGCGGCACCACCCACGACCTCACCCTGGCCACCCCCCAGATCCTGCTCTGTACGGCCGGCTCCGTACGCGCGGGCGAGCACCAGCTGTCCCCGGGCACCTCCGTGTTCGTCCCCGCAGGCGAAAAGGTCGAAGTGTCCGGTACCGGAACACTGTTCAGGGCAACGGTCGTCGCCTGACCACCCGGTGACGACGATCTGGCCCACCGCAGCCCGATCGGGCTGCAACAATGTCCCCCCGTTACAGCACGGACAACGCCCGGGCGGCGTACGAAGACGCCGACCCGGGCCCGTGAACGGCGTACGAAGGGACAACGCGGACACATGAGCGCGTCAGGCGGAACCAAGGCGATCATTGCGGCACTCGCCGCCAACGCCGCGATCGCGGTAGCGAAGTTCGTGGCGTTCCTCTTCAGCGGTTCCTCATCGATGCTCGCCGAATCCGTGCACTCCGTCGCCGACTCCGGCAACCAGGCCCTGCTGCTGGTCGGCGGCAAGCGGGCCCAGCGGCAGGCCACCCCGCAACACCCCTTCGGCTACGGCCGCGAGCGCTACATCTACGCCTTCCTCGTCTCCATCGTGCTGTTCTCGGTCGGCGGCCTGTTCGCCCTCTACGAGGGCTACGAGAAGATCGCGAACCCGCACGAACTGAAGCACTGGTACTGGCCGGTCGGCGTGCTGGTCTTCGCGATCATCGCCGAGACCTTCTCCTTCCGTACCGCCATCAAGGAGTCCAACGCACTGCGCGGCGAGCGCTCCTGGAAGGAGTTCGTCCGCCACGCCAAGGCCCCGGAGCTGCCGATCGTCCTCTTGGAGGACCTCGGCGCCCTCATCGGCCTCGTCCTCGCCCTCGGCGGCGTCGGCATGGCCCTGCTCACCGGCGACGGCGTCTGGGACGGCATCGGCACCCTGTGCATCGGCGTCCTGCTGATCCTGATCGCCGTGGTTCTCGCGCTCGAGACGAAGTCGCTGCTGCTCGGTGAGGCCGCGGGTGCCGAGGAGACCCGGAAGATCGAGGCCGCCGTCGTCGACGGCGAAACCGTCACCCGCATCATCCACATGCGCACCCTCCACATAGGCCCCGAGGAACTTCTGGTCGCCGCGAAGATCGCCGTACGCCACGACGACACGGCCATGGAGGTCGCCGCCGCCATCGACGCCGCCGAGTCCCGCATCCGCGAGGCCGTCCCGATCGCCCGCGCGATCTACTTGGAGCCCGACATCTACCGCGAGACCGAGGCCGCCAAGGGTGCCGACGCCGCAGCCACCCCGGGCGGCCCGGCCCCGACGGAACACTGAGCCCGCACCCGACCGGCCCTGGTCCTACCGGCCGGCGCACCCCTTGATCGGCTACGACCACCGACCGGTGACGACCACCGGCCCGGTGGTCGTCGCGCTTCACCGCCGTTCAGCGGCCTTCGTTTCCTTGCTCTCCGTATTCGGCCCGATGTGTTCGGCAACCGGCTGGGGGCGGCCGGGCTCGTCGGTGTAGCTTGGGACGGAGCCAGACGTCGCTGCTGATGGCGGTCGGGCGGTCCCCCTGCGGACCGGCCGAGGGAGAGAGGGCCTCCGACGGACTGCGCTGCGCGCACGCGGGCATGTCTGTGCCCTCCCAGGGCACTCTTGTGCCCGCCGCGCAGAACAGCCGTACCCACCTCGACCCACACCCCGAGGAGCAGCTCTCCATGACGACTGTCGACAACCGACAGGACTTCAAGGTCGCCGATCTCTCCCTGGCCGCCTTCGGCCGCAAGGAGATCACCCTCGCCGAGCACGAGATGCCCGGCCTGATGGCGATTCGCAAGGAGTACGCCGAGGCACAGCCCCTGGCCGGCGCCCGTGTCACCGGCTCCCTGCACATGACCGTGCAGACCGCCGTCCTCATCGAAACCCTGGCCGCCCTCGGCGCTCAGGTCCGCTGGGCGTCCTGCAACATCTTCTCCACCCAGGACCACGCCGCGGCCGCCATCGCCGTCGGCCCGAACGGCACGCCCGAGAACCCGCAGGGCATCCCGGTCTTCGCCTGGAAGGGCGAGACGCTTCAGGAGTACTGGTGGTGCACCGAGCAGGCGCTGACCTGGCCGGACACTCCCACCGGTGGCCCGAACATGATCCTGGACGACGGCGGTGACGCCACCCTCCTGGTCCACAAGGGCGTCGAGTACGAGAAGGACGGCAAGGTCCCCTCGGCCGACACCGCCGAGTCCGACGAGCACCGCGTCATCCTCGAACTCCTCACCCGCACGGTGAGCGAGAGCCCGCAGAAGTGGACCCAGCTGGCGTCCGAGATCCGCGGCGTGACCGAGGAGACCACGACCGGCGTCCACCGCCTGTACGAGATGCACCGCGACGGCACCCTCCTGTTCCCGGCGATCAACGTCAACGACGCCGTCACCAAGTCGAAGTTCGACAACAAGTACGGCTGCCGCCACTCCCTGGTCGACGGCCTCAACCGCGCCACCGACACCCTGATCGGCGGCAAGACCGCCGTCATCTGCGGCTACGGCGACGTCGGCAAGGGCTGTGCGGAGTCCCTGCGCGGCCAGGGCGCCCGCGTGATCATCACCGAGATCGACCCGATCTGCGCCCTGCAGGCGGCGATGGACGGCTACCAGGTCACGACGCTGGACGAGGTCGTCGACAAGGCCGACATCTTCGTCACCACGACCGGCAACAAGGACATCATCATGGCCTCGGACATGGCCAAGATGAAGCACCAGGCCATCGTCGGCAACATCGGCCACTTCGACAACGAAATCGACATGGCCGGCCTCGCCAAGACCCCCGGCATCGTCAAGGACGAGATCAAGCCGCAGGTCCACACCTGGACGTACCCCGACGGCAAGGTCCTCATCGTCCTCTCCGAGGGCCGCCTGCTGAACCTGGGGAACGCCACCGGCCACCCGTCGTTCGTGATGTCCAACTCCTTCGCGGACCAGACCCTGGCCCAGATCGAGCTGTTCACCAAGCCCGACGAGTACCCGACCGGCGTCTACGTGCTGCCCAAGCACCTGGACGAGATGGTCGCCCGGCTGCACCTCGACGCGCTCGGCGTGAAGCTGACCACCCTCCGCCCCGAGCAGGCCGAGTACATCGGTGTGACGGTCGAGGGCCCGTACAAGTCGGACCACTACCGCTACTGAGCCGACGCCCGAGGAGCCGACGCCCACCGGGCCGAGACTCCCGCCGCGGGGAGCGCGCCCGTGCACCGACGCGCTCCCCGGCGGCAGGACCCTCCGGGACAGGCCCCCGCACCCCCGTGCCGGGGGCCTGTCCCGTTGGCCGGCCAGTGACCGGGCCGGCCCGTCAAGACCCAGGACCCCCATGCCCCGCGGCCGCTATTCGCTCCACGATCCGCACGATCACACCCCCCTCGCCGAAGAGCACTTCCAATGCGCCCCCGGCCCCTCCGGCTGGCGCTACGTCTCCCGGCTCACCGCCCCGTCCGGCGATCACCTGGGCTCGGTCGACCTTGCCCTCGACGAACTCGGCCGCCCCATCCGACTTGAACTGCACGCCGCGAGCTGGCAGGTCCGCGGCGCCGCCCTCGACGGCGTCACCTGGGTCCGTACCGACCCCACCGGAACCCACGCCACCGAAGGCAATGCGCGCGCCCACGCCTTCACCGGTTCCTCACCCGCGTTCCTCATCGCCACCGCCCGTCTCCTGCGCCTCACCCCCTCCGCCCCGGCCACCCGGGTACGCCTCGTCGCGTTCACGGATCCGGTGCTCGCCCCGCTCACCGTGGACCAGTCCTGGACCTTGGTGGAAAGAGAAGCACACGCCACTGACAACGGACCCCTGACCGTGGACGAATACCAGATCACAGCCCTGGACACCGGCGAGCAGCACGCCGTGCACCTCGCCGGGGACGTGGTCCTCGCGGCCCCCGGCATCGAACTCGAGGACCTCGAGTCACCCCCCTCGGCCCTCGACTGACCGACGATCCCGGCGACCACCCCGAACGCGCCCTACGCCGGCGGCACGAACCCGGTCGACGGCCCCTCGGCCGCCGAAGGGGGAGATACAGGCGTGGCGGGCGTGGCGGGAACACTGGGCGCAGAGGGAACAGAAGGGCTCGAAGAACCGGCGAGGTGGGAGGGGGCAGCGGGAACGGAGGGGTACGCGGTCGGCGGAGCCGCCCGATGGACGGGCGGCGGGGCGTACACACCCGCCGGTCCGGAGGTGCCGGCCGGCCCGCCACCCATGGCTGCCGCCCCACTGACACCGTGCCCGAAGGCACGCCGCGCGTCCCGGGCCTGCCGCTCCTGCACCACCGCAGCCAGGTACGCCGCCGCCGGCACACCCTGCGGCACCGGCGCCCCCGTCCGGTCCGCCAGGTCCGCGGCCAGCCGCTCCGCCATCGTGTGGCCCACCTGCGGGTCCAGCTGCCGTATCCGAGTCAGGTACTGGCGTACGGCGAGCCACAGTCCGTCCGGCACCGCGGACAGATCGAGCCCCGAGAACCGGCCGGCCAGCCAGGGCGGAGGCGGTGGTACCGAGCCCACGGGACCGACCGGCAGCCTCTCCCGAACGACGAGGGTCCCGGCGAAGACGTCTCCGAGCCGCCGCCCCCGCGACGACACGAGCGAGGCGATGCACGCGACGACGCCCATCGTCATCAGGATCTCGATCACACCGATCAGGCCCCGCACCAGCGCATGCCGGAAACGGATCGGCCCCCCGTCGTCCCGCACCACCCGCAGCCCGCAGGCCACCTTTCCGAGCGACCGTCCATGGCTGAGCGTCTCGACCGCGATTGGCGCGCCCACCAGCAACAACAGAAAGACCGCGAGGGAAATCGCCGTCTGCGCCGCCTGGTCCAGGGATGCCGTGGCAGCCACCAGCGCGATGGTCACCACGACATAGAGGGTCACCGCCGCGACCAGATCGAGCAGCACGGCCAGCGCTCTGCTGGGCAGCTTCGCGGGGCGCAGCTCCAACGCCACCGCCTCGCCCGTCACCAGCTCACTCATGTCCGCCCGCCCTTCCCCTGCCCTGCCCGGAACACCGCCAGTCTGCCAAGCTGATGGCACATCGCACCGGAGTACGACCAGCAGATCATCCCGTACCGCCGAGCCGGCCGGTCCGTACGACCGAGAAGCTCGCGGCGGGAGCCGACGAACAGCCGAGGAGCAGGCACACCGATGGACCTCGACGTCTTCGTCTCCGCCCACCGCGCGGAGTGGGACCGCCTCGACGCCCTGCTGCGGCGCCAGCGCCGGCTGACCGGCGCCGAGGCCGACGAGCTCGTCCTCCTCTACCAACGCACGGCCACCCACCTCTCGCTGATCCAGTCCGCGGCCCCCGATCCCCAGCTGACCGGCAGACTCAGCCAGCTGGTGGCACGCGCGCGTGCCGCCGTGACAGGGGCACGGCGCGCATCCTGGCGGGACGTCACGCACTTCCTCTCGCACAGCTTCCCGGCCGCCGTGTACCGGGCACGTCACTGGTGGGTGCCCACCGCACTCCTGTCCACCGCCGTCGCGGCCCTCCTCGGCTGGTGGATCGGCACCCACCCCGAGGTCCAGGCATCCATCGCCGCACCTGCCGAGCTGCGCGAGCTCACCCGCCCCGGCGGCCAGTACGAGACGTACTACTCCAGCAACCCCGCGGCCTCGTTCGCCGCCCAGGTCTGGACGAACAACGCGTGGGCCGCCGCCCTCTGCCTGATCCTGGGCGTCTTCCTGGGCCTGCCGGTCATCTGGATCCTCTTTACGAACATGCTCAACCTGGGCGTCGGCTTCGGACTGATGGCCTCCGCGGGCCGGCTGGACACCTTCCTCGGCCTGGTTCTGCCCCATGGCCTCCTCGAACTGACCGCGGTCTTCGTCGCAGCCGGCACAGGCCTGCGCCTCGGGTGGACCCTCATCGACCCCGGGCCGCGCCCGCGGCGCAGGGCCCTCGCGGAGGAAGGCCGGGCCGCACTGGCCATGGCGATCGGCCTCGCGCTGGTCCTCTTCGTCTCTGGCGCGATCGAAGGCTTCGTCACCCCGTCCGGCCTTCCCACCTGGGCCCGCATCACCATCGGAGTCGTCGCGGAGCTGGCCTTCCTGGCCTACGTCTATGTCCTGGGCGGGCGCGCGGCTCGGGCCGGTGAGACCGGCGACCTGGAGACGGCCGAACGCAGCGCCGTCGTGCCGACGGCAGCCTGATGTGCGTAGAGCTCCGTTCAGCTGCTAGTCTCCTCTTCGCCCCACAGGAACCGTTGACACGGACCGAGTGGGGAGGTAGATTTGAACAGTTGCCTGGAGCTGGGTTCTGACCCACAGGGACAACCGTGAACATCTGACTGCTTCTCGAGACCTCAGATTTCGACGAAGCCCCTCCCGATAAATCGGAAAAATTCGACCGGCAAGTCCGGCGCGAAACTTCTGATAAAGTCGGAGCCGCCGGAAAGGGAAACGCGAAAAGCGGGAACCCGGAAGGCGAAACCCCGAGGAAATCGGATCGGAAAGATCTGATAGAGTCGGAAACGCAAGACCGAAGGGAAGCGCCCGGAGGAAAGCCCGAGAGGGTGAGTACAAAGGAAGCGTCCGTTCCTT